>NZ_JBGQQW010000005.1:0-133530 GCF_045528485.1 Desemzia sp. FAM 23990 | reverse complement strand
GTTCATTTTTAGTCCCATTGGTTGGTTGAAGTCTTCGAAAGCGATTTGTGAATACGGTTGTGATTTATACATGTTTCTGTCCTCATTTCAGTAAAAGTGCAAGGTTTTGTTTAACATCCTATAAAAAACCCTTGCATCTATTATATCAATCATTAGTTGTAAAAGGCAGCAGAATAAGCATAGTTTATTATTCAGTAGACATTAATATAGTGAAGCTAGCATTACCTTTATAATAATTTACGCAAAATGAGCAGATTTTCTTTAATTTTTTTATTTCGTTTATCACTCACTATAAGCTAGGAAAAAATTCTATAAGTCATTTGATCAAGTCCTTGTAACGCCAAATCTACACCTAATTAGTCAATCATTTCCGTTAAAATAGTTTACAAGAAAGACCATCCTTTACGATTGTATTTAGGTACTGAAACCTATAATTGTATAGTAATGGTCTTCCCGTTTTTTTGTCCACTTCATAAAGAAACGATTATCATTCGTTTTTAGTTTCTATCACCGAATATTTTACATTAAGAGGTTATTCTGAATTAGTTCATTCAAACTCGAGGTAGTTGAAAAAAGTTAATTCCTTGCTACTCGAATATGAGTCTCATTTTGATGTTGAGTAAAAAGTAAACTTCAAATAAGATAAAGCAACAGCCAAAGTGGATTCTCTAAACTAACGAATCCACTTTGGCTATTGTTGATATATTTCTTATCTTTTCCCTTCAACTCTTAACGAAAAAAGTTCTTCAAAATCCATTTAATTTTCAATGTTTTAGGTACTAAGTGCATAAATTTTTGGTGGACAGTTAATTCTTCGATAGCCTTCTCATTTTTCTTGAGGTATGTTACTACACTATCTATGGAACCTTCATTCTTATTCAGTCTTTCCATCATAACTTTCATATTGGGGCCAGTAATCAAAGAATGCTTGTCCTGCAACTGGTATTTTTCTCCTTCATCAGCAATACTCTTGATGAGCAGCAACAAGGCAATATTGAATCGAGTCCCTTTAAAAGTCACGATACCAATGTTCGCTTGATTGTCCTCATACCAATAATTTCCGTCATCATGGAACAATTCACTCTTCATAAACTCAAAATCTTGATTGATTTTCTCGTTGTTCAAACTTAAATATGTCCCATTCTTTAACAGCATTTCCATATTTTCCCGCACTTCATTGGAAACGAATCCTGCATCACTAACGAATTTAGGAGCTTTTCCTTCTGTTGTCTTTTCGACCATAACTCGCTTCGCTTTGATATCAATGTCTTTTACATTCCAGACTCTACCTGCCAACAGAATTTTACTGTCAATTTGGATATCAGGTGTAAACGGTAGACTACCGATGCGCTCATGCTGGTAATGAACAGAAAAATCACTGGTTGTCATAAACATAGCGTAGAAATCTCTGAATCCCAGCAACTGCTCCCCTTCCAAGCCCACAATAGCTTCTGTACCCAAAATTTCAATGAACTCGTTTTCCACCATATAATCAATCAAGGCAGCTAAATCTGCATCTGAAATCTCTGTCCAAACCGGGAAATTTTTGTTCATTTGCATTAAGTATTCCAGAGGGACACTTGTCTTTTGGAACAAAATGGCCATCATTTGATGCGCCAAAGCATTGTACGGCATTTCAATCATTTCGGTAGCATCCATTTCTTTTCTCTCTAGCAGATCCAGAGCCGAATAAGTCTGAAGCATGTCCCAGGGATCATCTTCGACTATATGCAAGATGCTTTGCCGGGTTCTACGGCCGCTTCGTCCTAGTCGTTGGCTGAGAGAAGAGGTAGAAGGAGACGAACTGTACTGTACCACGCTATCCACTGATCCAATATCTATCCCCAACTCTAATGTCGAGGTACACGTAATGGTAAACAAATCCTGCTCATTGTTTTTGGCAAAAAATTCGACTTCTTCACGCAAAACTTTATCCACTGATGAATGATGCGCAAAGTATCGAATAGGGAGATTCTCTTTAGTAGCCATCTTTTCCAATTTATGGGTGATTTCTTCTACCTTATTTCGCGAATTTGGAAACACTAGCATCGTTTCGTTTTTGGAATACTGGTAAATAGCGGCCAGGGATTCTCTTGAAAGAAATGGACCTGCTTCACCACTGGTGTAGTCTATGGTAACGAGCAAATCATTTTTGTCCCGATCTACAAGAATATCCGTATCGCGTTTGCTCCCAAAAAAAGCTTTCGCATAACTAAAATCGATTTTGCTTAAAGTTGCGCTCATTGCGATAAATCGCGGATTCTGCATAAACAAACTGATCCGCTGTATCAGGGATTGAAGGTGGATCCCCCGTTCTGTCCCCAGAAAACTGTGCAGCTCGTCAATAATGATCCATTCGACCCCTTCAAATAAATGCTGCGCTTCACCAGGCCGATTCACCAGCATACCCTCAATCGATTCAGGCGTAATCAGTAGAATGCCTTTTGGGTGTTGAACAACTTTTCTTTTCTGTGCTTGGGATGCTTCGCCGTGCCACCGGGTAATCGGAACATCCAGATACTGACAGAGTTCACTAATGCGTTGGAATTGGTCATTTATCAAGGCTTTTAATGGCGAGATGTACAATATCTTGAGTCCAGTATCCCAATTTTCCACACTGTTTAGTGCCGGAATAAAAGCCGCTTCTGTTTTTCCGGAAGCTGTCGGCGCAGATAAAATAAGGTTATGATCCGTTTGAGCGATTTGTTTAATAGACGCACTTTGTATCTTAGTCAATTGTGACCAGCCTTTATCGTATATATAGTGCTGAATATCTCTGTTTAATCTATCAAATGCTTGCATCAGTAAACCTCTATTTCATCATGGTCATCCGCGTCTTTCTCCACCATAACCGTCTTGCTTCCAAACCGTTCAGCAAGAATCTGGTTAAACGAGTAGTCTTGGTTTTGACGTAGCAAAGATAAAATTTCAATATAATCTTTAATGACTGCACGTGGTGTCAAAAACGCCTCAGCACCAGGTCTATTCAATTGTGCTTCCATGTATTCTTCAATATCGCTGTCCTTCACGACTAAGGCGGTTTGATTAGCGACATTGTATATTTCCAATACCTTTTTCAATAAAATAAAAATCTCTTCAGGGGTCAGTGGTTTCAAGTCGATTACGGTACTATTTACATTGACATAGGCTTTATTTTTCATCAATTCATTGCCAAACCGAGTTTTCAACGCGCCATAACTGGCCAATCCTCTGCGCTCATCATATACCGTGTTTTTCGTCGCCCCAAAATTGATGAATAAGCCTTTTGCTTCATTTGTTTTGGTTTCATTGTACAAATTAAGAATCATTTCATAATTTTTTTCGCGTGTCAGAGAACGAGGTAATTTGTACAAATTGACTGATTCGTCAAAATTGATGACAAATCCTTTGTAGCCAATTTTCAAAAACAATTCTGCTAGATTTTTCAATGCGGTAAGGTAATTTGAATCATTAATGATGTTTTTGATTCCCAGTTCTTTAGAAGCTTCTGTTTTGGTCGTGATGTCTCCGCGAATCCATCGAATGGCTTCAATTTGAAGGGAGACGTTGTCTTCTGCAACTCCTTCAAAATATTTCATCAATGCTTGGCCAAATTCATAGGATAACCCTGATGAGTAGAAAGAATTCGTTGTCTTCAAAATGACATTTTCCACTAATTTCCAATTGGACTTTTCAAGTAAAGCAGGAACACTGAGTTCATTTTCTGCAGCAATCTGCTCAAGCAGTCCTTGGATCCATTGTTGGACAATTGTTTCGATGGCATTCCCATTGCGGTTATTCTTGATTGTTATCTTATTGACGACTTCATTATAAAGCGCCAATGCTTTTCCTGACGAATCATAAAAACGACGTGTCGGAGTCAGATCAAGGGTAGATACCACGAAATTCTTTTGCAATGCCAACGATTCAATCGTCCGTAAAACGAAGCTTTTCCCGGAACCGAAATCGCCCACCCAAAAACGCAGATCACTATTGCCGTCTTCTAATTTCTGTAAGGTAGCGATGATTTCCTCGACCTCATTGCTTCTCCCTACCAACACGTGCTGAACTCCTTTGATAGGAACAACACCTGCTTCCAAGGAGTCAATAATGGCTTGGGCATCCTTCTTTCTCAGTTTCTTTTCAACCATTGATCCATTCCCTCATTTCTTCCATAAAATCTTCTTCAATAATGACTTGTTGTTCTTCAATAATCAGCACTTGATCCTCAAATACTTCATATAAAACCTCATTCAATTCATTCAGATAAGCTTGGTATAGCTTACCTTTTCTTGCTGCTTGCTGTTTAAACTCTTCTAAAGAAATTCCATTATTTTGCACCAAATAGTTCAAGAATTCCATTTGTTCCAATTCTTGTTCATCAGCCTCTTCTATAACAGAGACCGACACCACATTTTCAGGTTTCATTGATTCCTCTGCCACTGGCATTTCCTTGTGAACGAGGACTTCTGGCTCTATTTCTTTTTCGTCCAGGTAATCGTCGACCATATCAATGATGTTGTACAGTGCCGAATTGGAGGCAGTAATCAATTCATTGTTCAACTTGATTTTCCTTCGTGCCGGCTGCGTTAGTTTTTTCAAAAGTACCGTCACATTGTCATAATCCAACTCTTCAGTAACCAGTAACTCTTGATACTCTTCTTGTCGGGTTGGGTGGATGAAGTCATCACGCTGTTTTTGTTGGGCTTTTGATAATGGCATGGCTCTCTTTTCCATTAAGAAAATAAACAGCATCTGCTTATCCGAATCGCCGCTGTTCTTGATGACCTTAGTAGCTATCTTTTTCAAATCCGGATCTTTGGCTATGTTCTCAAGACTCACACGAACTTTCTCTATGGGTTCGTCCACAATAAAATTAGCTGCTTCATTCCAAGCGGTCTTGTACACGGTTCTCAAACTAATTATGGTTGGGTAATCAAAATTTAATTCCGTTTTTGGATCTAGATACGCTTGAATTTTCTGAACCGTTTTTTTCGGCAAATATTGTTGCAGACTTTGCCAGCTCTGTTCATCTGCTGCCAAACGAAACCCTTCGATTTCTTTACGAATGCTGTTTTCAGCTAGTAGATAGAGATTAGTTGGCAGACTGTTTGTCTCTCTCCAGATACGAGCATCATATAACGGCAAACGAAAGAATTGTCTGAAATAGTTATTCGGCTTTACTTTCCACTTAATCGTTTCATCTTCTAAATCAGCTAACACAATGTGCAACAAGTCGGCGTACTTCTCCAAACAAAGGGTCATAAGGGCTGGAACTTCCGTAAACTTAGTGACCCGTTTGTTTACACGATTGAAACAGTTCATTTGCGTACTCTCAAATGCCTGTTTATTCCGTAGCTCTCCTGAGGGATCCCACCAAATGATTTTCGTGCCAAAGGAGGTTAATTTATATTCTTCTCTCGTTTCTTCATCCGGAAAAGGAAGACTTTCACGGCATTCATCGATTTCTTTCCTCACTAAGAAACAAATCTCACTAGATAGCATGGATTCCAGCATAAAAGAAATAAAACTAGCCGCTTCTTTATCTTCTTGTCTATAAAAAGAATCGACTACATTTCTAGCTAACCGATAGATCTCGTCAATAGCAGATTCCCGAGAGTAGTAATAAGTAGCCGTCACGTATTTGATATTTTGATGCCGTTTTTTCAATTCCACATCTACAACATCACACACTCTATTAAATAATCCTACAATTTCCTGTTCTACTTGATAGGTAAAATCATCATTAAACCTTATATAAGGTGTGATGGAACTGACCCATGCTTGTTTACCAGCCCTCCCAGAATGTTTTTTTTCTACTACAACATCTCTTGGATTGATAAAGGAGTCGTCCTTATCTACTAATTCGATAATAGACGCTTTTTGTTGTTCGGTCAGTTCCTTTTTTTCGAATAATTTGTTTAAAAATTCAAACACCCTGAACACCCTCCTTTCCGAACAACTGTGCAAATATGCTCTAAGTATACGTCTATTGACCTGTAGATTCAAGAACACACATTCTATTTTCAGACTCTTTTTCTCAGTGATACAATCACAATTCTAAAAGCCGACTCAACTCGAAATTTCTTCATCCAAAAAGAATGGAAACTGAAGCTTTTATTTCTCAATCGGTCCTAGACCTCTGTATCCATTAAGTTGCTTGAATCCTCTATTATTTGATAAACTTTTGATATAATCTTATTCATAAGAAGACCTCCTTCATTTATGTATTTGCCGTGCAAAGCATACATTTATGATAAAGTGCCTTCTTTCTTTTTTTCCAGTAAAATTATTAACTCTCGAGAACTATTTTACACATACAGATTTTGTATGCGGTAGATTTTGGTACTCTTTCACTTTTCAATATAAATAATTACCGACTTAAGACATAGCAAATCATCGCTTTTATAACATGTTTGTTATAAAATAACTCTATAGAAAGATCATAGGAGCTTATATAAAAAAATACGAAATTGAGATTTATGAAGATCGTAATGGAAATAGCCAGATTCTAGAATGGATTCAATATTTAGATGCTCATCCTTCCAAACTCAATTCTTCTATGTTAAGAAAATTCTATTATCAAATTGAATGTTTAGAACATGAGGGTCCATTTGTAGGAGAACCTATTTCCAAGCAAATCGATGGAAAATTATGGGAGCTTCGTCCAGTTCCTAATAGAGTCTTTTTTGGTATCTTAGAAAATAATCAACTGATTTTACTGCATCAATTTCGGAAAAAATCTCAAAAAACTCCACGAAAAGAAATTGAACAGGCTAAACGCGAATACAATGATTGGATAAAAAGAAAAAGGAATGATTGAAATGAAATGGACAGAAGTAAAAAAGGATATTCAGAACATCTCTGAAGATGAAAAAAATGTAATAGAATTAATGGCTTCATTAGCGAGCATTCGTATATCTAAACATATGACTCAGCAAGACGTGGCTGAAAAAGCCCAACTTTCTCAAGTACAAATTGCCAGAGCTGAAACACTAGCTCATACTCCTTCGATTGAAACAGTGGCTAAAATTGCAAACTCTTTAAATTTAGAACTTACTTTTGTAGATAAAAGTACTCATCAATTGATTGAACAATAAGAACCTTACAAAAAGGCACGGTCTCCCAATAAAGTAGGAGCCGTACCTTTTTTGCTTTTATACAATATCAATTTTAAATATCTCTTTAGTGATCTCTGTTTTGTCATTTGCATTTTCCATAACAAAATAATAGGTTTGGCTTACTTGATAATTGTTGCTTAGCAGCACAAATTTTTCATTAAATACACGATCTTCGCTTGACCCGTTTTCGCTATCAGCGATCAGTGTGACTTCATTGGAAATTTTTCTTCCTTTGCTGTCTTCGAAGTACAAGTTCAATCGTTTTTCTTTTTTCGCTTCACTGATTGGTTCAAGTTGTAAGAAATTCAACCAAACAACTGAATTGGTAATGGTACGAGTTTGGCTTACTAACGCTACTCCAACTTCTGGAATTTCATTCCGTCCTCGCTCCGTCTTGATACGCAATAATGGGACCATCATTTCTTGAGGCAAATGACCTCCGTGAACGTATTGGTAGCCGCCGCCTTGTAACGCAAATCGATTCATGCCTCTTGGAACCGTAACGTAGCCCTCCGTCTCTAACCGTTCAGATAACTGAAAGCTCAAGCTGCTGTACTCTTCTACGGACTTTTCAGATAAGATAAACCGTTTATTTTTTATCCAAGCATCTATGTCTTTTTCTACGACTACTTTTTCAGTCGGTTGCACTGAACTTCTCGTATACAAATATCCGTGGTCTGCTGTCACTAAAAATTGACTGGCGCTCACTTCAACAGTCAAACGACTCATGAGACGCTTGATTTGTTCAATGGATTCTTCGGTTGCTTGAAAAACTCCATGTTCAGTTGGTCGGTGATCTCCAATAGCGTCCACTCGGTTATGGTAAATGTAGACAACTTTTTTACCTGCTACTAGATTTCTCAGTTCTGCTTGATTCATTTGGTTCAATTGATCCGCTTGGACTGCAATAGAGTCTGGGTGGCCATTTTCCTTAAGAATAGCTTCTCGATTTGCTATTCCGCTTGTCGATTTGCCATCCACCAAAGCTTCGCCATTTTCCATTAGTTGAACTTTCTTGTGTGGCAATAAGCTGGCCATTCCGACTGCTGTAATAGAAGGCAGCTCTGTCTGGATCCAATCGATTTCTCCGTTGAATCGTTTTTCTTTCGTCAAATTCAAGAAGAGCTCTTTACCCGCTTCATACCTTAACCCGTCTGAAATAATGACAAAGACTCTTCGATCATTTTCTACAAATGGTTGTACTTCTGTGGAGAAGAAAGTGCTTTGCAATTTTTGATTGGAAAACGACTGGTTATTCGTATACAGCCGATCCCATTTTTCAGAAAAGACAGACAGAAATTGATGGGTATACACTCGTTCCATTTGCGATTGCAATTCAGACGCAGCCTCTTTCCATTCGTTGTCTAACTGATCGTAATAGGTATACAGTTTCCTATAAGCTTGATCAACATGATACATGTGCTGGTAGTAATGATCCCATACCTCTTCTGCCTGTGTTAATCGTGTAAAAGATTCTGTAAACTGCTCCATATAATGTACCAAACGGATTGCCCAATGTAAGAAATGATACATGTCTCTGAAACGTGGATACCAAAAAGTGTTGCGTCTTTTTGAAAGAAGATGAGCTTGCCGTTCGGTATCGATCACGCCGCTGCTGACAGAAGCAATCATTTGATGGATAAAGGCTTGGTCAAACCACTGGAAAGTCTCTGGTTGAGCCAATACAGTGCTAGGTGTTCCTTCGAATAATTTATCCATCGTAAAATCATCTTGAATCGCATTAGCCACTTTTACGTAAGACTCTTCCTTGTCGCGCGCGTTCATCCATTGGTTTAAAAAGACCATAATAGGGTTAGCTTTCGGCAGCAAATATTTTTTCACAGAGCTTGGACTGTCCCCTTCTAACTCTATATCCAAATGAGTCAAAAACACTTGGTGCACCAACTCTTTAATAGACCGCCGACCTGAGACGCTCGTTTCTTGGCTATAACCAACAAGATTCTCGACTAACTCCCAGAAGCGCTCTTCATTACCGAATTTCACTACAGCATCCCATTTGGTCTCTTTACTATCGACTTCTTCCTCAAATAACTCGATCAAAACAGCCATCCAATCAGGGGCAGCCGCTCTTACTAAAGCTGCCAATATACTGTATTCTACCGCTTCTTTTGTTCGAAATGGACTTAAATGAAAGATACGCTTAAACCGCTGGATTCTTTCTTTTGAATGAAAGAATACCGGATAAGCTTCGACTACTTCTTTCAACTCAGTTTCGTCAGGATTGATGCCGATCGTTAAATAAAGTTGGCTTTCTTGGTCCACTTTTAATTCTTCGCTATACAGCAAAATGTCCAGCAAAGGATTCTCTTGGATAGCTGGTTCTTGCATTGAATAATATAAAAAGAGATGATCATCTGTCAATTTTCGCTCGATTTGATATTGGACATAAAAATAATTCGTTGGATAGACTTCTAACACTTTGAATAGTTCAGTTTTTCTACTCAACTCATTGATCGTCTCCAAATAAGTCTGTTCTTCATCAAATAGATAAAGAATCTTCCGCTGCTCCCCTTCTTTTAGAGGAGACTGGAAATAACTCTTGATCCGTTGTTCAATATCTTTTGACATCAAATACGTCCTCCTTTCTATTTTAGTTTTTCAAAAATATTCCGTTTCACTACTTTACCCGTTTTATCTTGAACAGCTTCAATATTCTGGAATTTCTCATAATTTACTTTCACGCCATCATCTAGATCCAACTCAATCCGTTGTTTAGCAACATGGTCTAATAATTCTGCATATTGAATAATTTCTTCTTTATCTTTCAAATAGTTTTCAACCGCTTTTTGCGCTTGTGCTTTTTGAGATTTAGAACTGGATTCGTCATCCATCACATGTTGCTCTAATGTAATAAGATTATCTATGACTTTGCTTTCTTTCAATACATAGTCAGTCCGCAGACGAGCTATCGTGTCACGGTCATAACGATGCAAGTACATCAGACCTTGAAATGCTCCTCGTTTTCCACTTGTAAATTGCCAATAAATTGGACGTTTTTGATAAATTTGCAAGTGATCTTTATAAAACTCTTTGCGGAAATAGCGACGAATACGTTCTCTTGAACTTTCATTGTCTTTTTTATTCAAAGCTTCCGCAATAAACAATAAGTTTTCTTCTAATGTTTCTTCACTATAAATCAAAGCAACCAATTCTTCTACTTTTCTAACGATATCATCTTCAAAGATAGATTCTTCCGTAACCGTAAGAATATTATCTGCATCTGGTTGATATTGAGTATAAGTAGAACTATCCCATTCTCCGCCAGCATATGCTAGTCCTTTTTGATCTAAAGAATAACGTCCAAACATTAAACCAACTAAGTAAGATAAGAAACTCTTTACGTCACGTTCTTTGTCTGCTTTGCGGATTGTTATGTCTTTGTCTTCTACTTCTGGAGTTAGTTCATCTTGAAGTTCATAGGCATCAATAAATATATGATTTAGTTTTTCTTCATTAACATTTAGATGATAAACTCTATCTTTTGTGACTTTTTCCCAATTACTATAATTTTCCTTAAGTAGAAAGCACTTCTCATTATTAACCAAGAAGGGATGTTCATCAAAATCCCAAGAAGTTTCGTAAGAATTCCAGTCATCTCTAGAGATTTGAATATTAGCGTTTGCTATTTCTGAAACTCTCATTTTTGTTTGTGTGTCTACTTCTGGAATTGGAATATTAAGTACATCACCTATATTACAATTAAGAGTAGGATTTACCGCTCTGACAATCGTTTCAGCTACTTTAGTATTTAAATAAGCAATATAATATTCTGTGTCATTCTCATTCTTAATAAAGATTGAAGGACCAGCTAGGTTAAACGTAGAATTTTCTTCAAGAATTCTTACAGCAAATTTTGAACTGCTTGATATTAAATTCCAAGTTATCCCTTTTCTAAACCATATATATTCTGGCGATATTCTAGCTACATGGTCTTTTCTATAATGATTTCGTGCTTCTACAGACCAATCTATTAGCGTATCAATATTACCGTACCATTTTCTTTGTCCTCCACCTTTAGAATGAAATACCCACTTTTTATTCTTTCCAACTTTATTCTCCTTCACTTCCCACAGCTTTCTTAAAAATTTCTCGTTATTTCCTGTTTTAGTTTGGCCATCAGAAATAGATTTTTTTTCTAATTTATCAGCATCAAATGCTTTAAGTAACTTTTCTCCAAACCAGTAAATAATTGGACTTCCAGGTATTTTATTAAAGTTAGTCTGATTAAATTCGTATAGATATTTTACATTTGAATTTTTCACAGCACTTAAATACTTTGTTTCTTGTATTTCCATACCACCCTTAAACTCAGTAAGACGAACAAATTTCCCTTTAGTGTTCGCTACCTTATTTTTCAAAACAAAAGTACACAGAGGAACGGTTGCTTCTTCAAATGCCGAATATTCTAAGTGGACCAGACTAGAAATAGTTTTATTATCTATAATAAAGTTCCGAAGTCTTTCATAAGACTTAATAAACATCCATACCATAGGAGTCATGAAAGCTGTATAACCATTATCTTTACAGAGTTGAGTATTTTGATAGATAAATATAGAAAATAAATCTTTAGAGTAGTCTTTATAGTACTCATTAACGTACTTCTTCAAATCAGCATTATAATTATTTAGATATGGTGGATTTGTCACAACTACCTCATATCGTCTAGCAAGTATTCTATATTGATGAATTAAGTCTTCAAGTAATGGAAATGTATACTCCACCAATTCAGTAGTAAAAATATCTAAATCTGCTTCATTACGAATAAAGCCCATTTGTTTTTCAATGCTGTCTACATCTATTTCTGAAACCTGAATAATAGACCCATATAGTTTAGCATCATTAAAAGTCCCAACTAATTGTTCTGCGGCTTCACGTATCTCTTCATTCTCTCTAGCAAATAAGCGGATATCTTCTTCACTGATACTATTGCTTTCTTCAATACTATGAACATGAACGGTGTACTCTCGGCTGAATAAGCGACGATCGTATTCACGAGCTTTCATAACCACAGCGAAGGAGGCCAATTGAGCAGCTCTTTTATCAATATCCAAACCATACAAGTTATTTTCTAAAATCAATTGAGGGATTTCTCGTTCCAAATACCCTCTTGATAAATACAATTTGTAGAACAAATCAAAAGCATAAACCAAAATGTGCCCCGAACCACAACTTGGATCAAGAAACTTGATGGCTTCTACATCTAAGTTTGGATCTTTTAAACTATCTAATTCTGCTTTTACTTCTTCTGTTTGTTCTGCATCTTCCAAATAATATTCAAGAGATGTTTGTAAATCTTTGTCTGGATGAGACTCTAACCACAAACGTCCTAAAGAGTTATCTACCATATACTCCACTATCCAACGCGGGGTGAATAACTGAGTAGCTGGTCCGATATCTTCTTTGCCGATTTTTTGGTTCTTTTTTAAGTTAGAAAAGACTTCATCTTTTTGTTCTGAAATGTAAAACTGATACAACCAACCTACGATTTCGACATTTTTCCAATCTTCTTCATCAATCATCGTCACGACATCTCGGATAATGCTATTTTCATTTAATAAATAGTCTGGTAAAAGAAGGGCGATATCATCTGAAATAGGTTCAAACACATTAGGGATGATTTCCCCTAACTTATTGCTTTGCTTCACCAACAAATATTGATATAAATTATTGTTTTTATTATCATCTTGCAATTGGTAAATACGTTCACGATTTAATTTTAATTCATCCGCCAATTCAAGAATGTTGGTCAGTGCATCTGGTTCTGTTTTACCAGGTTGTTCTGAAGATAGAATGCGCATGTGAATCGGTAAGAAATCATTTATCTCCATGTATCGAAGCGCCACAAAACGGTTGAACCAAGTGTAAGCAGCTTCTTCCATCACAGCATTGTAGCCTTCTGAAACAATACGATTCTTTAGATGCGTATATTGCTTTAGTTCCATCTCTCCTAGAACTGTACCATTAATAATCAACCCATCTTGGAGTTCTTGAATAGGCGTTATCTCTTTTTCTGTTATGCCGAATGTATAAGCTTTTTGTTTAACGGCATCTACCAATTTTTTCCTTGACTGCACTGCAAATTTTCGTAATGCTGTTTTGTTCATGCTGATCCCCTTTACGTTAACTTGATAACGTCTACTTCACCAAGCTGTTCCAATAAGCTTTGTCTAACCGTTTTAAGGTAGTGTTCAATGTCTTCTTCCGTGCGCAACTCAACCATTCGGCGCGGCAATATCTCCTCTTTTCCCATCACCAAAGCTTTTTCTTGTTTGATCACTTTCTCTGGTACTGGAGGAATAGGGTCAATGATTTTAGGCTCCAGTTGCGTTCCAGAATGTTCACTACCTGTTTCCTCATTCTCTCTAGCTTTTCTTTCGGCTGCTTCTCTTCTTTGGCGTTCTATTTCCTGTCTTTGAGCAATCGCTTGTTTGGCGTCTTCAATTTGACGCATGATCATCAATTTAATTTCTTTGCTTTCATCTTTATAAGAACGCAATTTTCCGACCGTATTAGTATTAGTTACCTTTTGTTGCAAATCATCCAACTTGAATTGATAGTTACGTTGGATTTTATCGTGTTCCATAAATCCGTTTAACTGAGTCAATTCTCTTTCAATGTCTTGTTGATCTTGCTCGATCACTTCTTGAATAGGAGCAGCTACATTTTCCAAATGTTGACTCAATTCATTGTTAAATTGATCAATCAGATCATTCAAGTCTTTGATTTTTCCATATGGACGAGCCATTTTAAGAATATCGCTCACTTGTTTCATAATGTGGTCAATTTCCTCATTATTCAAATAATTGCGGTCTTCCTCATACAACTTGTATTTTTCTTTAGCATTGATATAGATATTTTTTTTATTGGAGTTGAAAAAGTCTTTTACATCATGTAGATCATCAAAAGTATCCAGTATGACTTGGCCTTTTTCAGCTAAATAAGTTAAGAATTCACTAGAATCTTTAATGTTCAACAGACTAGTGATTTCTTTTAGCCCTTGTTCGACCAACTTTTGATCTGGAAACGCGTTATAGCGATAACGTTCTTTTAGAAGATCCAAGTCTTTTTGTTCTTTACTGAAACGATCAGCAATCGATGCATACATCTCTTCTTCTTTTTCACCGATAGAGGTAATACTGAACAAGTCTTTTATGAGACGTTTTACTTTGTCAACAATTCGAGAATCCAATACTTTACGTTTTATAACCACAATGCGTTCTTGCGTATCTCTCTTTTGGATTTGCTTCATAAAGTCTGATTCTTGAACATCCATTTTCCGGCTGTTTAAAGTGAAAACAACTTTTTCTTCACGGATTAATCGAATTAAACTAGCCTGGATATCCAGGTCTTTCCAACCATACGGTTCATTTTGATAGCGTTCCATCAGTTCTCGTAACGTAATAACCATATTGCGTTCTTTTTGGATATCTAAATAACGTTCCATTTCTTGTGTGGCCATACTGTTTTCATCATCGTATTGATCTTCTAACAAGCCCATTTCTCGATCTTCAATCAGTTTTTCAATCATTTCTTTGGTGTAGGATTTTTCCATATAATTCATTTTAGGATAAGTAGACTCCACTAAAACACGAAGACCTTCTTCCATCCGTTTCAATGGTGAACCTGTTGTTTCTACTTTATATCCGTTCACATAAATAACCGCTTCTTCAACAGCAGACTGCAATTTCGATTTGAATACTTGTTGGATTTGTCCACGTTCATTGGTCTTTCGATCATTGATTTCTTGAACAATAGGTGTTTTGGTTTTTGCGGATTGGTTCCGTAAGTATTGAGTGATTTTTAAGTAATACTCTAAATCTTTAAAGCTTTCATCTTGCGGCAATTGGACTACTACTTTTGGTTCGCGTTGCGATAAAGCAACCACTTCAGGTTCTTCGGTATACTCGGAATGGATCGTCACAAAGCGAATACCCAAATCAATAGGCGCATTGCGCAATGCTCGATCATCAATCCATTGAGAAACCTCCATTAAGTATTGAATATTTGGACGATCTTGAAATGGTTTATATGTGTATTTTTTGAGATTTAATATCTCATCTATCAAGGTTTTCCCAGCCTCATGAACTAGTTCAGAAGTCGGAATTTGAATCCGACTGATTTCTCGATTCACATCTTGTTCCTCATTCGTTAAGAAGAGATATTTATTTCCAATACGTTGGATCAAAAATTCTCTTTCCAATAAATTCAGTGATTTATTGATACATTTTCCTAGTTCTAGTGTGTCTTCTTCCAATTCTGAAATCATTAAAGTGGTCATATTTTTGATGGTTCCAGGCATTTCATCTACATATCGAATTAAAAAAAGCAATTTTAGTACATTCACGTCAAAACTTTCCAACGATTCATTTTGATTGGCTTTAATAATAGTTGAGCGTACAGAATGTTCTAGTGCTTGGTCAATATTCTCGTAAAACGTATAAAAGGGAATCAATTTCCCAATACTGTCTTCTTGGTATTGGATAGTTGCTTGTTGGACAGACTCCAATAAGTTTCTTTCTCCATCAGACAAATGTTTCCCAGCCGATCCGTGTTCACGAATACCTGTAAAGACTTTTTGTAGCAGGTTAAATTGATACGGTACAAACGGATAGACACGAGCAAAATCTTCTCTATCTTTATAAAAACGCATAGTAGCTGCATTTTCAAACTCCAGCTTGTTTTTTAATGTTGCTTCGTGTTCGGCATACGTAAGCGTCAAGGAATCAAATGCCGCTTCTCTCTTGTCTAGTAAACGAATCTTGATGACTTCATCTGCATTGGCACTGCTTAGACTGACACGTGTGTTAAAACGACCTTGAATTTTAGAAAAATCAGTGGACGATAAGTCTTCTCTTAAACTATCGATGTCTTGTTGTGAAGTCACCAATACCCAAACTTTCCCGTGGCAATATTTCCCTAAATCTTCTACTACAGTTTGTAGATTTAACATCAACTGTGTACTTCCAGAAATAAATTGGCCCACTTCATCCGCAGCAAAGATTAATCTAAAATCATCCTCTTTTGTATCGACATATTCTTTCAATCTTTGCGCAAAACTGTCTACTGAAATAGAATAGTTGTTTTCACCATTTTCAATCCAACTTCGTGCACTTTCCTCTGACATATTTGTAGCTTTAGATAAAGCTATTATAGTCTCGTCCATGTTATAGTACAGCTCATCTCGTCCTTCAGTCCAAGTAAAACCTGTTTCTTCTTCAAAATGACGTTGAAAGTCTGCATATGTTCCATTTTTTTCTAATGTTTCTTCCAATTGTGCCAGCCAAGGAATACTAGCTGAAAAGCCGCGCATTTCATCAAAGACTTTATTAAAAACTTTTACAATAGCTGTTTTATTTTGTTTAGTATCTGATTCTGCTTTTGAGTCAATATTGAATAACACCACTTCACTAGGTGATTCAGACACGCGTTTCATATTTTCTAAAACAGATGGATTATGTATTTTCTCTTCAAAATACGAAACAGCTTTTTTACCGTCTAGTTCTACAGTAGAACTTAATAAATAAGATAGGATCTTTAAAAAGTGTGATTTACCGGAACCAAAGAAACCAGAAATCCAGACTCCTACCTTATCCGTCGGTCTATCATAAGCACGCATATAGGCATTGAAAAACGTTTCAAAATGGTTTGCCAGTTCTTCCGTCACGACATATTCTTCTAATTCTTGACGAATATTTTCTTTCTCTTTTTGTCCAATTTTGATAACTCCTTGAATCTCGCGGTTAATGTCTTTTTTGAATAACTCTTGGATCTTCATTCCATTCCCTCCATTGCTCTCTTAATTTTCAATAAGCTTAAACGCTCGATAATAATGATCATCTAATAAACGAGAAAATAATTTCAAGCTTCCCTCTTCATACTTTCCAGGATAAAACAAAATCAAGGGCTTTTTCTCTACAACTGTCTGTAGATTATTCAAAACAGTATGCGAGCGAATCAAAGGAAATGCCTTGCCGACTCCTGTAATAAACACCATCGCTTCTTCATCCAGGTGTTCAGTAATATACTGAATAATCCAATCCCTTTCAGTAGCAATTCGCATAGCTTTTTTCATTTTATCGAACAAAAATTCACTGCCTTTTTGTTTTTCCATTTTAAAATTCTTTTCCATATAGCCTTTCTGTTCAAAAAATTCCAATACAATATCATAGAGATCAAATACTTGTATCTTAGCTTCTGGATTTTCACGTTCAATATATTTTTTGATATCTGGTATCGATTCTCGTACAACTAACTCTTGCTCTGGTTCGTAATCAAATACATAAAACCCAACTTCGTTTCCCAGACCCTTATTACTCAACAATTTAGGATCCACAAGTTTATCTTTTAGTTCGTCCAGTCGTACATCTATCGGTCTCATCCTAAAGACTCTCCTAACAAAATTTCTACGATATTTTTTTCTTTGTTTTCTTTCAAATACTGCCGAACACTCGGACTAACGATAAGAGGTTGCAACTGTAGCCCTTCATCAGTAAACACTGCATATTCAGCGTCTACTAGTGTTTTATGATAAGCACTTGCTAAACGTTTTTTAGTGGCCGCTCCCCAATTTTTAATGACTTCATTTTGTTCAGATTTGGTTTCAAAAAAAGCCATTGTTTCCTTTGTGGTAAGATGCCATTCAATGATGATTAATTTATCCCATGCTACTTCGCGCATCCACTCATAAAACAGCTGATCTTTTTTCAAAAGAGCGTATAATAAAATAGCTTTACTAGTAGAAGGATCAAACTCAATAAAATGATCCATCAAAAAAAAATCTAGTTCTTTTAATCGTTTCAGAATTTCATTTAAAAACTTGATTGCTCTATCATTACTTGCTAACTGGAAAAGGTTTTCCTGAAGAACCATTTTTCTGATTTCTTCTGTAGCTATTCCTTGAACTATTAATCCAGCTATTTCTTTTGTTTCTTTATACAAAAAAGGACGGGTGTTCAATGTTGTAAGATACTTTTTTGTCGTCATTTTTTCTCTCTTTTCCTAATAATGTCGTTATTTCCATTATAGCATTTAGAATTAAGTCATAGAATGCATTATTGGATTTTCCTAGCGATTTACTCATGTATTTTTCACAGTTTAAAAAATAGAAATTCAAACCTAAAACAATAGCCCTTTTAAGTTTAAAACATCCCTCTATATAACACAGTTTGTTAGTTTAGCAACATTACTGTTATAAACGAAAAGAGCCTCATCAGGCATAAATCCTGATAAGGCCCTTTTAAATCATTGGAGCATCTTTCTCCTCTTACCTCCCACAGCATTTCTTATACTTTTTGCCGCTGCCGCATGGACAAGGATCATTACGGCCTACTTTCACTTCATTTACAATTGTTTTATGATTCAATGGATTTTTCGGCAGTGGAATAGCGAAATCAAGCAAATCCAGAAATTCTTCTCCAGATTCTTGTTTAAACATTGCCCAGTGTTTCAATTCACTAATAGTATCCTCAATCATTTGCAACTGTTTATTTTCTGTAGCCATAGTTAATACTTTTGACTTCCCATAGTTCATCATCATATCTACGAATTTTAAATCAATTAGAAAAGTGTCTACTTTTTCATCCTTAAAAGCTTTTTTTATCTCCTCATACAGTTCTCCTGGATAAATATCAGTAACAGTAGATATTAACAGCGTTAGTATAGTCATATTCTCTATCTTGTTAAAGAGTTCTCTATAATAAGCAATGACTTCTTCTCGTCGGATATTATTATTTAACGCCAAGACAGCTAATGCTTGTATAGCTTCAGCTCGGACATACTCATCAATTTTTTCATTTTCGATCAATTCTTTGATAGGTTCTAAATCATTTCCGCAAATGGAAGCTAAGATTCTGCCCCCATCCTCAACTATCGTATCTCCAAATAAATCGTGCGGTATTTCATCTGGCAGACTGAATAATTCAACCACAATTGGGTAAACTGCTGTTACTTTAAATTGAGCTAACAGATAAATAGCATAAATATGCCCCACATAGTCTTTATCAGAAGAATAGGTTTCTGGATCATTTGCTGCTCTCTTAAGGGTATCCATCAACACAGGAATGGCTTCTTCTTTTCTAGCAATTATTTCTTTCAGTTCTTCTTCAGGGAAAGCTCTGTCAGCAATATATTCAATTTGCTTTATTATTTCAGTGACTGCTTTTTTTGAAGATTCGGTAGGAGCTCGATTTGGTTTCTCTTTACCCTCTATACGGTTTAACTGATTTCTAAGCTTTTCTTCATCAAACTGCTCTTTCCCCCTTTTTAAATTAACGTATATTTCTTCTAGCAAAACCTCAGCAATCTGCTCTTTTGCTTCATGCTCGGTATATCCTGAAATAATAAGACGTTCGAAAGTTTCAGTTGTACACTTTGGTTCTTCCATCTTTAATTGATTGTCTACAACATCTAATATAATATCTTTCAGCCCTTCATTTGCTATCATAAGCACCTCTCTTTTGATATAGTATAGACTTTAAGTTATCAATAATTCTTTTCCAGCAGTTAGTTTACTGATACTGAAGCTTTTCCTAGTTATTTTGTTCTGGTTCTATTAGTCCTTCTTCTTCTGCTTGTTCCCAAGTTATCCCATACGGAATACCATTACTTGTATAACCGGCAATAAAATAAAAAATTTCATCTTGATCGTAATTAATTTCTTCTTTTTCCATGCTCTTTCTCTCCCTTTTATAAAAAAACAGTTGTTGCATAATGATTGATTTCAGCTTATCCAACTCTTTTTTCTCTATTAGAATTATAGCCTATTTTCGTATCTTTTTCTGCTAAAATAATATCAACTCAGTCTGAATTTTACTATATTAATTTGCTGATTTGTTCAGAAAAGACAGAAAAAAATCTATTTCTGCAATATAGTAAATATTCACCTCCAACTTCAGATTCCACCACATGATGGAATCAACCTGTAGATAGCTTCTATCCCTAAATAATCTCTTATGTGAACACAGCAAAAAAACCTCACCAGAAATTTATTTTGAGACAACTTTTTCAATTTGCCAATTTAGTCTTTCACAATCCTAAACTCATGCACTTTTTCCACTGCACGTTCTTCATCTTCTTGCAGATCACCATAGACTTGGTAAATTTCTACCGTCAGTTCATTTCCAGCTACATTGTATACGGCAAAGTTTTGGATCGTAGAATCACGATTATTGGAATGTGAATTTGCGAAAACAACATCTTTTTGCGGTTGAGTTCCGTAAGCAAATAAATTGTTGTAGTAGTCTAGATTTTCTTAAGTCATCCACTCTAAATTCGGTCTTACTTCATGGATATGCTCCAATGATTTGCCATAAAGCTCGTCATACGCTTTTGTTCCGCCTGTATTTGGCAAAACAAATACTGTTCCTGAAAGATTTCTGTAATATTCAACATTGCTTTCATTTAATACAACTTCCGCTTGATCCACAGTCGCATTGGAGAAGTTTTCTTCTGTCGGCACAAAATTCAGTGATTTCGTTCTGGAAACTACATGGTCATGGCCTTGCAACGCTAAATCCACATCTAATTCGTCAATCATTTGCATAAATTCTTCTCTGACTTTTTGAACATCTTCATCTTGCAGTGAGTGATACGATTTAGAATACAAAGGCTTATGATATGTTAAAGCCTATTTGTGTTTGAGGATTTCCATTAAGTGTCGTAATGATACGATTGGGTACATTATTGGTTTCAACTTCAGCTACTTCAGGTTTACTATCCAGCAGTTCACCGTTCGTATTGGTTGACTCTGTCACAGCAGATGAAGAGGATTCCGCTGAATCTGCCGATGAAGTGGCTTCACATCCAAATAAGACCATTGGTACCAGCATCATCATGGTTGCAATTTTTGAAGATGAATATTTCTTATACTTTTTAAGTATAGACATTATTTCCCTCCCAAAAATAGATTCTTTGCAGCTCTGCAACGAACTACCGTACATCTCTACTCTATACAACCAATGTATATTTTTCGCAAAAATGAACTGAAGTTTGAGTAAACCGGGTAAAAGGTTTGAAAATACAAAAAAACTTCTCTTAAACCGCAGAAGTTTTTTGTGTATTTATTCTTTTTTCAGATACTCTGCTGCAGCACGGACTTCAATAGGCGTTACTTCATGCCCACTATCCAACATTTTCAGCTCCGTTGACGGAAATTGTTCAGTCAACTGTTTCGCTAATTTCATCACATCTCCAGGTACAGACAAGGGATCATTTGCGCCAACCGTTAGAAAAATACGGCAGTTTGAGCCCTTTTCAAAAGTGTATTCTAAATTCGATGGGTGTAATAAGACAATGTTTTCCGCAATGTCCGGACGTTTTTCTAGCAACCCTAAAACAAAGTTGGCTCCATTTGAATAGCCGATAAAAGTAATTTTAGCATCAGTCGGTTTTACTGTATCCCAAAGCGTTAAAAAAGCAGCGACTTTTTTGTTGAAATCATCGCGTTGCAGTTGTCTATTGACTAGAGGTTTGAAAAATCTTCTAGTTTCTCCAGCCCCTTCTTCACCAAGAAAACTGATGACAGAAGCATTGGGATCGATATCTCCAGTGACAGTTAATAAACTGTATTCATTTCCTCCAGTTCCATGAAACAACACAAAAAATTCATTTGCTGAAGCGGGTATGTTAATATATTCCATAAGAAGTTCTCTCCAATCATTCATTTAAAGGATGTGCTAAATTACCATGATGAATCATTCTACTATCCATCATGTTTCGGTTATAAACAGAGACATTGAGAAATCCTTCCAATTTTATCATAAACTACTTGGATTAGATTTGCTATTAAAAACAGTAAACCAAGATGATATAGAAATGTACCATTTATTTTTTGCGGATACTACAGGCAGACCAGGTACCGAATTCACGATTTTCCAAATGACCAGCGGTGCGGATAAAGCATTCGGCACTAATTCAATCGAACGAACTGTTTTTGCAGTTCCTTCTGTTGAGGCTCTTTACTTTTGGGAAAAGCGCTTGAATGACTATGGTTTATTCAATTGCGAAATTGAAGATTACAACGACTCTAAGATCCTGCGTTTTGAAGATTATGATGGCGTGCAATTAGGTCTGGTACCTCTAAAAGGGTCTGGTTCTCCGAGTGATTATTTTGGTAGAGAGACAGCTGATATCTCCCTTGAAAATGCCATCGTCGGAATCGATTCGATTCATTTGAGAGTGCGTTATTCTTTGGCAACAACAACTATTCTAGAACAATTCTTTCATCTATCTGTCACGAAGCACCTGATGCAAGGTGATTTACCAGTAACCGTGTTATCAAAAGCAGATAGCTTCTTGAACCAAGAAATCCACGTGATAGAAGATAAACAGAATCCTTTGGAAATTCTTGGGATCGGAGGAGCTCATCATGTCGCTTTATCCGTGAAAAACAAAGACGCTTTGCAAGCAGTCGAAACATTAGTAGCCGACAAGAACTTTATCAATTCTGGGATCAAGAATCGTGAATTTTTCTATTCACTTTACTTTAGAGAACCCAATAATCTCTTGATTGAAGTAGCTACTGAAGAAGACGCTTTGGATAAAAGCGCCCCTGAATCTTATGATGATGCGGAATTTGACGATGTACCGTTAACCCTTCCCGACTTTTTAGAGCCGCGGAGAGCATTTATTGAGCACAATTTGTTCAAATAAAATCAATTTAGGCAAAATAAAGAAGCTTTGTTTAAAACAAGGCTTCTTTATTTTGTCTATCTGTTCAATGGAAATCATTCAGTAGATCGAAACTGAAGGATTTTCTCTCGTTAAAGTTAAAACGCGGCTTTCAATTTTAAAATAAGTATCCACCAGATCTTTTAAATCAGCAATAGCTTCATTTGCGCGCTGAACTTGGACAGAATTAATAGCCTCCATCACCAGTATCGCATCAGTTGTATGTTCTGTCAGCATTGTCCGTTGAGCTTCTCTCCAATTAAAACACCGGCAAATAGCCCCTGCATCATCGTAATAGATGATTTCTTCGGGCAATGCGGGTGAATCTGCTTCAGCTCCTAAAGGTCGGAACCCTTCTCCGCCTTGGGCTTTTCCAAGATGCAGGTTGCCTTGGATAGAATGCACATCTTCTCCACCACAAGGCAGTCCATAAGTTAGCGAGATACTATTGTAACTATCCACTAATGGATTAATCGGAGTAAAATCTCTATCTTGGCTTACCCTTTTTAACAAAGCTTCGATCGAAGAACGAGCTCCTTTTTTCGTTTTAAACTGACTAAATGCTTTTCGCCATTCAGCTACTACTGGATTGAGGCTAAACGTCTCTTCAGTCAGGTATTTCTGAGCTTCTTTTTTACCATTTTTTAGCAGCTCAGTAAAATAAGCTCGACTTTCTTCACTGTTCTGATTATGGACATTTTTTACCGTCAACACCTTGATTTGAGCATCTGGAAACAATGCCCAAAAATCAGATTCTACTGTTATTTTTTTCATCGTTATCCCTCCACTCTATAGATCCTTTTGGTCATAATATAGTCTACTTGCTCATCGTTCCCCATGAAAAATGAGTGCGCACCCGTTTGAACAAATCCAAGGTTTTGATAAAACGCTATCGCTCCAAGATTTTCCTCCCATACTCCCAGCCAGATAGTTGTCTTTTGATATTCTTCTGCTAGTTCGAGAGCTTTATAAATCAGTTTTTTACCTAATCCTTTTCTCTTAAAGTTGGATTTAATGTAAATTCGTTCGACTTCTAAAGCATTTTCTTGTATGGTTTCAGTTTGCGCTTGGCCTGTGTTGATTTTTAAGTAACCCGCAAGTTCTGTTCCATCGTATAAGAAGTAGAACTCTGAACGTGGATTTTCTAATTCTCTTTTTAATTGATCGCTATTGTAAGCTTTGTTTAAATAATCCTGCAGATTTTGAGCTTCGTTCTGATCCAGAAAGGTATCGCTAAACGTTTCGATACTAATCTTTTGTAACTCTGCTAAATCCTCTAGTGTACATCGCTTGATTTCATCAGTCATCTCTCGTGTCCTTTCATATCTCTATTTTAATACTGTCTCTTATGTCCCTTTTTCACAGAGTCCCAATCGGTTTCTACATTCTTTCGAACTCTTTCCAAAAGAAACGAGATAGTTTCAGATTCTTCTTTTGAGAATCCCTTTAAAGCAACCTTGTTTGAGTAGCTGTTTTCTTTAAGAATTATAGTCGCAGTTTCTTTCCCTTTTTTAGTGGGGTAGAGCTTTTTGATTTTTTTGTTCTCAAGGTCTGGCATTTTTTCGATGAACCCATTGTCTTCTAGTTTTTTAACGGCTCTTGCTGCTGTTGTTCGGTCTACTTTGATCATTTCAGCCATTTTTTCTTGAATGATACCTGGATTTTCAACAATTCGCACTAGATACAAATATTGACCACGCGTCAAATCGTATTCTTTAAACTCAATATTCGCAATTGAATCCAATGCTCTGGCGATCACTCCGATATCCCTTAAAATTTCCGTCATATTTCTATCTCCTAAATTTTTCGTCTTCTGTTTTTATCTTAACCTTGTTTTGTTGTATTTGCAACAAAAAAATAATGATGCCGTATTTTATCCAATATTTTTATTCAAAAAAAAGACTCGGCTTCTCAAATGAGAAGCCAAGTCTTTATTCTAGTTTATTTTCCACTTATCAAGAACCAGCAACACCTAGTTTAAATAAAGCTTTATTGCCGCACCGGATTTTGTAGATTCCTATAAATGAGTGGTTTCGGCTTATCTGCTCTTCATCAATAACTGAATCGCTTGTTGGATACTTTCTTCACCTGTATGGCCATCTTTGATATTCACTTGAACACATTCTACTAAGTTTTCTGCTACGATCAGACTGATGGCGCGGTCAATACTCGAACGGACAGCAGACAATTGGGTCACGATATCTGCACAATCCTTTTCTTCTTCAATCATTTTTAACACTCCATGCAATTGACCATCGGAGCGTTTTAAACGATTGACAATTTTTGCATCGTATTCCATTACACTCTTTCTCCTCTCCAAGCAGAAATTCCTCCCATTACGTTTGTAACTTTGTAGCCTTCTTTAGCTAATTGTTGGCAAGCCATGGAAGAACGCGCTCCTGAGTGACACATTACATAATACTCTTGATTTCTATCTAATGTTTCTTTTGCAGTTGATAGATTGCTTAAAGGAACATGGACAGCTCCATCTAAATGTCCATTTTCCCATTCGTCCATTTCTCTCACATCTACTACAGGAAGGTTCTCTTTTTTCCATTTTTGTTCAAATTCCGGCATTGATATTGAATTATACATTAGTTTACCACCTTTTCTGGTCTAACTGTAGAGTAAAGCGCGAACGCTCCATCTAAATTTTTCACTTTATAGCCGTTTTGCTTTAATATGCGCTCCGCAAGATAACTGCGCAACCCGCTGTGACAACTCACAATAATCGGCTGGTTTTTAGGAACTTCTGACAGTCGTTCTCTTAAACTATCTAAAGGAATATTAACCGATCCTTTTAAGCGGCCATTCTTTTCAAGCTCACTTTCATTTCGAACATCCAACAACAAATACCCTTCTTGTTGTTTGTCTTCTAATTCATGCCATTGTACAGAATCGCTTAACCCTTCCATCAGGTTCAATGCAGCGTATCCCGCCATGTTCACGGGATCTTTTGCTGAACCAAAAGGAGGTGCATACGTAAATTCTAATTCCGGCAAATCTTCGACAGTCATTCCTGCTTTGATAGCCGTTGCCAAGATATCAATCCGTTTGTCTACCCCGTCTTCTCCAACAGCTTGGGCGCCAAAAATCTTTCCGGTAGTAGGGTGAAACAACAATTTCAATACAATTGTTCCCGCATTTGGGTAATAACCGGCATGGCTTTTTCCTTGGATATGCACTACTTCATAGGTTTCATCGTTCATTTGCAATTGTCTTTCATTCAGACCTGTTGAAGCTGCTGCCAAATGAAACACTCGAACGATGGCTGTTCCAATACTGCCTTTATTTTTCCGTTCCAAGTCGCTGATCACATCCGCCACTTGTCTACCTTGGCGATTTGCCGGAGAAGCTAGCGCAATCATCGTATCTTCGCCATTGATTTGTTGTCTGACCACAATAGCATCTCCAACAGCGTAAATGTCTTTTAAATTCGTTTCATAGTGTTCATTGACAACTATCCCGCCACGTACTCCAGTTTCAATACCAGCTGCTACAGCAAGTGTCGTTTCTGGTTTGACACCTACAGACATGAGCGTAAGATCACTTTCTAATCGCTCTCCGTTTTCCAGCACAATTACTTTACCAGCTTCTTCAAATGATTCAGCTGCCAGTCCTGTATACAGCTTGATGCCATTCGCTTCTAATTCTTTAGTAATATAAGCTGCCATTTCTTCATCAAATGGCGGCAATACTTGTGGAGCCTTTTCAACAATGATGACTTCTAATCCCCGGTGTGCCAAACTTTCAGCCATTTCCAAACCGATAAATCCAGCTCCAATCACTACCGCTTTTTTAGGTTGATGAGCATCTATAAATTCAGTAATAGCGTCCACATCCGGTACTGAACGCAATGTGAAGATATTTTGGGCTTCTTCTAGTCCTTCAGCTGGTGGTACAAACGGTTTAGCTCCAGGAGAAAGAATCAATTTATCATAGGATAATGCATATTCAGCTTCTCCTGATTGAACAGTGACCTCTTTTTGTTCTGAATCTATTGCGATTGCTTCGCTGTTAGGACGGACATCCAGTTCAAAACGCGCCTGCAGAGCTTCTGGCGTTTGGACCAGCAAGTCGCTTCGGTTTTCGATTTCACCAGCAACGTAATATGGCAACCCACAGTTAGCAAAGGATACATAAGGTCCTTTTTCCAACACAATGATTTCTGCCGTTTCATTCAAGCGTCTTAACCGAGTAGCTGCAGACATTCCTCCTGCTACTCCTCCAATAATCACGACTCTCACTAGCTTTTGCCTCCTCTTTTAGCTCCAGTCCACGACATCATTCCTCCGCGAACATTGACTACATCATGCCCTTGTTTCAATAATACTTTTGCAGCTCTTTTACTGCGCATACCTGATTGACAGATGACATATGTTTTTCCTTTTGGAGTATAGCGATCTACTTTTCCTAATGGGACGTTTTTCGCTCCCGGGATATGTCCAGCCCGAAACTCACTTGGTTCACGTACATCAATAATCTGTGGTTTCTCAGATAATTGATGTTCTAATTCGTTAGTCGAAATGGTAGGTGTTCTTTTGAAAAACATAGTTCTCCTCCTTTGATTAATTGGCTGCTATTTTTTCTGACAAATATTCTTTTAACACTTCTTTTGGTTGATAGCCGACGATTTTTTCAATCGGCTGGCCATCTTGATATAACACCATTGTAGGAATACTCATGATTCCCAATTGGCTGGCCACTTCATTGTTTTCATCAATATTCAATTTAGCAATTTTGATGTTTGGTGTAAATTCTTCTTCCAGTTCTTCTAAAACTGGTCCCAGCATTTTACACGGTCCACACCAAGGAGCCCAAAAATCAACTAACGTAATGCCTTTCTTCACTTCTGATGCCAAACTTGTATCGGTTACTTTTACAGTCATATCATTCTTTCCTCTCTATGTGTGTTTTAGTGATGGTTTCTTTTTAATGAAAAATGATTTGGAACAGGATCATGCCCGCCTTTTACAAAAGGATGGCACCGCAAAATACGCGATGCTCCCATCAAAGTTCCTTTAGCTGCTCCATGTTTTTCTATCGCTTCAACAGCATAATGAGAACAAGTTGGATAGTAACGGCAGCTTGGTGCAAATAAAGGTGAAATCCCCTTTTGATATCCTTTTATGCTTTTTATAAGAAGTTTTTTCATTTTTATACCCCCGCCCGTATTACAAATTATACCCCTGGCGGTATAATTTGTAAAGTAAGATAGTTAATTATTTTTTGTTCAAATCTCTTCGTAAGGAAAACAAAAATACTCCCCCTTTAAGAAAAAATCTAAAGGAGGAGTATTTTAATAGAGTTTTTTTTACCAGCTGGCTTTTTTAACGCCAGGAATTTTACCATCATGAGCTAAATCTCTAAAAGTAATTCTGGATACGCCGAATTTACGCATGTAGCCTCTTGGTCGACCATCTACTGCATCACGGTTCTTTAAGCGTGTTGGTGAAGCATCACGTGGTAATTTTTGTAATCCAGCGTAGTCGCCGGCAGCTTTTAATTCTTTGCGCAACTCTGCATATTTTTCAACTGTTGCTTGTTGTCGTTTGCTTTTTGCAATTTTACTTTTCTTTGCCATTATTTTATCCTCTTTTCTTGTGTTAAATCGTAATTGTTTCGTTCCATCAGTTTATCCACTTACTTTATCATAGTAAATAAATTTCGTCAATACGCAATGTGCAGTTCAACCAAAATAAAGCCAATCTCCTATTCTCATGAGAGAATGACTTTATTTTTAATGATTGATTTTAGAAATCCTAGCAACTTTACTTAATGGAACTTTCACATATTACAGCTTTTTATTTTTTTACGGCAGCTCTAAGCAATCCTGCAAACAACGGATGCGGTGCGTTTGGCCGTGAAAGAAACTCAGGATGGTATTGGCTGGCAATAAAATAAGGATGATCTTTCAATTCTATCACTTCGACCAAGCGTTTATCAGGTGATAATCCTGAAAAGACTATGCCATGTTTCTCTAAACTTTCGCGATAAGCATTATTGAATTCATAGCGGTGACGGTGACGTTCATCAATAGATTCTTTTTGATACAACGAACGTGCCAAAGAGTCTTCTTCAAGCTCACATGGATACAATCCCAATCGCTGCGTACCGCCTAAATCTCCCAGCTCATCTTGGTCAGCCATTAAACTGATTATTGGATGTTTAGTTTCTGGATGTGTTTCCGTAGAATCAGCCTCTTTCAAGCCAACCACGTTCCGTGCAAATTCAATACACGCCAGTTGCATTCCCAAACAAATACCTAAAAATGGCACTTTATTTTCCCGTGCATATTGGATAGCAAACATTTTACCGTCCAATCCGCGACTCCCAAATCCGCCCGGAACCAGTATCCCGTCAGCATCTTTCAAAATATCAGCCACATTTTCCGCAGTAACCTCTTCCGAATTGATCCAGTCAATGTCTACTTTCCGATTCACTTGGTAACCAGCATGTTTCAAGGCTTCAACGACTGACAGATAAGCATCTGGCAGTGCGACATATTTTCCGACCAAGGCGATCCGGACTGTTTTTTGAAGCTGTTGGGTCTTAGTGACCAGCTCTTTCCAACTTGTCATATCGGGTTGTGGAGCTTGGATATTCAATTTGTCCAAAATGATGTCGTCCATTTTTTGTTCTTTTAACAATAGAGGGATTTCATAGATTGACGTTACATCTTGGTTTTCGATAATGGCTTCTTTTTCCACATCACAAAAGTTGGCGAGTTTAGTTTTTACGGAGTCAGGTAATTCGGTCTCTGTTCGAACCACTAACAGGTTTGGTTGGATTCCTAAGCTGCGCAGTTCTTTCACACTGTGTTGAGTAGGCTTTGTTTTCAATTCTTCAGCAGCTTTCAAATAAGGGACCAGTGTTACATGGATATAAAGAACATTCTCACTTCCGGCATCTTTTCTCATTTGACGTAACGCTTCTAAAAATGGAAGAGATTCAATATCTCCTACTGTTCCGCCGACCTCAGTAATCACGATATCTGAATCAGTGGATTCACCGGCGCGGACGATTTTGTTTTTGATTTCATTGGTGATGTGAGGAATCACTTGGACTGTTGCGCCCAAATAGTCCCCTTTGCGCTCCTTTTGGATAACATTGGAATAAATTTTACCTGTCGTCAAATTGGAGTATTGGTTCAAGCGAATGTCAATAAACCGCTCATAATGCCCTAGATCCAAATCTGTTTCCGTACCGTCATCCGTCACAAAAACTTCTCCATGTTGATAAGGACTCATTGTTCCAGGATCTACATTGATATACGGATCAAATTTTTGGATCGTCACCTTTAATCCGCGCTCTTTTAATAATTTTCCTAGCGATGCTGCTACAATACCTTTCCCGATTGAAGACACTACGCCTCCTGTAACAAATAAATATTTTGTCATGATAAATCCCCCTATTTCGATGTCGAGGGCAATAAAACAAAAAAATCCCCATTCCTTTCAGAACGGGGGGATTTGTTTATTTTATTGTGCTCACCTGTTTATTGGGAGCCCTTTTAAATATTACTTTTTTTCACCCTTCACGTCAACAAAAAAATTATTATTTTCCATTTGAGCATACTCACTTAGCTTTAATAGCAGTAAAATAGGATAAAGTCACAAAAAAATCATAGTAATAAAATCTAAATAGCGGTATACTACTTCGCGAAAAGAAAACGATTTACATAGCTGAGGAGGATATATAATGGGAAAACTTGAAGGGAAAGTCGCACTAGTTACCGGAGTTGCATCTGGAATGGGAAAATCGATTGCAGAATTGTATGCTGGAGAAGGTGCAAAAGTTGTCTTGACCGACTTTAACTTTGAAGAATTAGAATCTGTCACTAAAGACATTGTTTCTAACGGTGGCGATGCAATTGCTGTTCGAGCAGACATGTCTGAAGCAACTGATATTGAAAATATGATTGATACAGCTATCACAGAATACGGAACGTTGGATATCTTAGTCAACAACGCTGGAATTATGGATGGATTTGAATCAGTAGGCGAAATTACGGATGAAAAATGGGATCGTATCTTCGATGTAAATACTAAAGGTGTCATGCGCTCTATGCGTAAATCAATCAATTACTGGTTGGAAAATGATAAACAAGGAAATATCATCAACGTCATTTCTACAGGCGGGTTGAACGGTGCTCATGCTGGCGTAGCTTATGGGGCTTCAAAACATGCTGTTGTAGCGTTAACCAAAAATTCAGCTTACATGTATGCACAAAGCAACATCCGCGTGAACGGTATCGCACCAGGTGCTGTAGCTACTAATATTGGAAACAGTATGACGAATGTCAGTGAATTTGGTGCAGCAAGAACTAAAGTTGTTCAAGGTGTCATTCCTAGCGTCGGAAAACCGGAAGATATTGAAGCCGTAGCACTTTTCTTGGGTACTGAAGAATCTAAATTTGTAAATGGTACGATTATTACAGCAGATGGCGGCTGGACAGCTGCGTTTTAATTTGAATTTACTATTAACTTAATAAATCAGCCCTCTATATAACCATTTATTTTGGTAGCTAGAGGGCTATTTTTTTGTACTATCGCCAAAATTTAGTATAGTTCGCCTTATCCATCATATTGAACTCAATCATCTTCTCCAGTAATGAGTAATCCATTGGCTTGTTCCATGGGATACGCACTATTCCTTTTGTATAGTCATAGCCGGCTTGCTTGATGGCTTCCTCGCAGTGGGTGATTCCTGCATTTTCAGGAGACACTGCCAAATGTTGCTTGGACACACTAAAGCCGATAATAAACGTACCATGATCCGTAAACATCGGTTGATTCCACTTGATGACAGTCGCTAATTGTGGATACTGCTCGGATACCCGCTGCAGTATTTCTTGTGTGCGTTCCCGGTGATCTGGATGATCGATTCCCGTTAAAAATTCTTCAAACTTTTCCATCATTTTCCCTCCAAATGAGAAAAACAGAAGTCTTTCCGGTTTAAGAAAAAATCTTCTGTTTTTGAGTCAAGTTATTTTGTTGATTCCAATAGCACTGTTAATTTCTTGCCGAATTCCATCCAGCTGTATTTAGCCCCTTCGATAGCCCCTTTAGCAGCTTTTGTTTCTTCACTGAAGCCCGTTTGTTCAAAGTGAAGAGCTGTTCCTTCCTCATTCGCTGTCAATGTCCATGTAACAGTGGTTGTTTCGCCAGCACTTGCCCAAGTATAAGATAATTTATGAGGCTCGTTTACTTCAATAACTTCTCCATTTACAATGCCATCCCAATACTCATTCGGTTCTGAACGAAATTGAAACTCTTGTCCTTCAACAGGTTTAAAATTATTGTCCCAGATCCATTGGGCAAGCATATCCGAATTGGTTAAGGCGCTCCAGACTACTTCGATTGGACTAGTTAATTGAAAATCTAACGTTACATCTGCTGTCATTTTTTGTTCCTCCAATAATTGATTTAATTTACTGATTCTTTCTTTCCAAAAATCTTCGTAGAAAGATACCCAATCTTTAATTTCTTTTAAGGGTGAAGCATTTAACCGATACCTAGTTTCTCTACCTACTTTTCTGCTAGTAACCAGATCAGCTTCTTTTAGAATATTCAAATGTTTAGAAATAGCTGTGCGTCCTATCTCAAATTGAGCCGTTAAGTCGTAAAGCGGCAACTCATCAGCATCTGCCAAGATGCGAAGCAACTTCCGTCTGTTAGCATCAGAAACAGCTTCAAAGACACTTCTCTCTGCAGCTTTTTCGGTCAACATCATCCTCTCCTCACTACGTCTATCATTATACGACACTAAAAGGTGTCCTTTTCAATAACTATCATACGTCACACTGGATACTCTGTCAAATTCGAACTACCGGCTTTTTTAGTCTGTGGATTTTTAGAACAACTCTCTTCTCGAAGTATGATTAGCAACTCTTAGGGGGCTTCTGTTATACTAAAAATAAAAAGCGAGGATGAATACAATGGAAGCTGTTGAATTTGATTTTGTGGTGAAAGATAGTCTCAAGGCGATTGAATTATATGAAAAGATTTTTGCGGTTGAGCGTGTAGAAGTAACGGATTTTAAGACAGGTTCTAACGAGGCAGTTTTCACTATTTTTGGCACTCGTTTCCACATGCTGGATGAAAATCCTGAATACCAATTGGTGGCCCCTAAAGAAGGCGCGCCACAATCGTTTTGGTTCAATGTTATGGTCAACGATATTAATGAAACCTACCATAAAGCGATTGAACAAGGTTGTACAGAAATTCAAGGTGTCACTAAAATGGAAAACATGGGCATATCTAACGGAATTTTTTTAGATCCATTCGGTTATGTCTGGATGTTGCACGAAATCCATGAAGAAGTTAGTTTTGAAAAACGTATAGAGATCTTAAGCGAAGATTTTGAATAGACTGTAAGCTCTTCAATATTTGAGTCACAACTAACTGATAAAATTTTATGCATAGAGCACAAGACATAAATCTTTGTGACCACTGAATACAAATAGAACTTCTCTGCTGAGGAAAAGCTCCTCAACAGGGAAGTTCTATTTGTAGGCATGTGATCAAACTCTTGAAACGCATTTAACAGTATTTATTCTATAACTTTTTAATTGTTTCAACCTATTATTTATCTCTATACAGCTCTAAAAAATGATAAATTTTTCTTAAGATGTACTTTTTGATAGATTTTTTTAGTGATTACCGGTGTCACAATGACCATCACAATTGAGGCGGTCAAGACTTGTGCAGATGCGTCTGATACATAGGCATCTAAGCCTGGATTTGCGGCAGCTATAACCACTGGGAATGCAGCAGACACACCTGCTACAGCATTCATAGACATAGCAGAAACCCCATCACTTTTTGCAAGTGTTTTATCCGCTATTACTAACAGACTCATCAAAATGTAAAATACAACCACCAGTAAGATTCCAGATAAACCAGCTTGAAACGCATCAATCAAATTCATCCCTTGACCGGTTTTCCATCCAAGAAACGGTATTAAAATACTTGTCCCACTACCAAAAAAGACTCTAGAATCATGATCAAGATTCCCTAAAATAATTCCCAGTAGTAACGGAATCAGTGTGGAGATGATCGGCATCCAACTTACTGTTCCTCCTCCAGAAACGGCGTAAACAAGTAAAGGCAGTGCAGGGATAGCAAATAAACTAACTACCCCAAAAGCACCTCTGTCCACCTCATCACCATAGTCACTAACCAGTGAAAGATAGAGGGCTGGATTTATACTGCTCAAAGCCACAACAAAAGCTAAAGCACTAATTCCAAATATTCCTTCTTGTCCAAAGAAGTTCATATAAAGTAAACCCGCTGCAATCGTTAGGATTATTTTTACTAATAAGACAACTCCATGATGTTTTAGAAGTTTTGAAACACTCTTAATATCTATCCCAACTCCCGAACAAAAAGTGATCATCCCAATAATAAAGTTGATACTGCTTCCCCCAAGGAAATCTTGCGTAATACCGCCTATATTGAATAAGTTCGGCCAAAAAGTATAGATAAACGCGCTAACCAGCATGGGAATAAGAAATGTCCCTGCTGGTACTTTTTTCATGAGCTTCATCATTATACTCACCTTTCTTGTTTGTTTTAGTCTTATTATATAGAACTGCTTTCAATTGTCCCAATATTACTGCTTTGTTAAAGAGGTTTACTGTTTATATTTCGCAATCCGTCATATAAATATACTAATTCTCTATCCCCTGAAACATTGAAATCTAGATGACAGATTAAAAGGTGTTTTAGGTTAGGTAAAGTCAATGGACCCTATCGACGCCTTTTAATGTCTTATTTAATTGCGAAGTTGTATGATGAAGACAGATGAAAGGGGACATGTATGATGAATAAAGAAGCACGTATTAAAATTCTACAAGATATTGTGAAAATTAAATCTGTCAATGATAATGAAAAAGATGTCGCTGATTATCTAGAAAAACTATTTACCGCTAACAGCATTAAATCGAAGCATGTCGCTTATAACGAAACCCGTCATAACTTAGTTGCCGAATACTCTAATGGCGAAGGGAAGGTTTTAGGAATCAGCGGGCACGAAGATGTAGTAGCGCCTGGAGAGGAAAGCGAATGGAAATTCCCACCCTTCTCGGGACAGATTGATGGCGACAAATTATATGGTCGCGGTTCGACGGATATGAAATCTGGATTAGCTGCTTTAGCCATCGCAATGATTGAACTGAAAAATGAAGAGACTGATTTTAATGGGACGATTCGTTTCATGGCTACTGTAGGCGAAGAAGTCGGAGCTTTAGGTTCTACTTTATTAGCTGAAGAAGGCTATGCTGACGATCTTGATGGTTTATTAATTGGCGAACCTGTAGATGTTGCAGCCTATACCCATAAAGGTTCTTTAAACTATTCCATTGTGTCTCACGGTAAATCTTCTCATAGTTCTATGCCAGATGAAGGAATCAATTCCATTACAAATATGAGTAAATTTATCCAACGTTTCAATAAAGAATTTAATAAAGTTACTAATGATTATAGTAATGATGTACTAGGGACTGTAGCAGCAAGTGTGACCATTATTAATGGCGGAGATCAAGTAAACAGTATTCCCGCTACGACAACAGTACAAGGGAATATCCGTACCATTCCTGAATTCGATAATACAAAAGTGAAAGAATTGTTGAAGGAAATCGTGGATGAACTGAACCAAGAAAATAATGTAGACCTTGAGTTGAAAATTGACTATGACTTGAATTCAGTGGAATCGGATAAAAATTCTGATTTAGCGAAAGCTGTTTTAGCCCATACAAATGCTAAAACTGGTGGTATCTCTCCTGTAACAGATGCTGCTGCCTTTACTCAAACGGATAATCAATTTGATGTGGTGATTTATGGCCCTGGAGTAACCACCCTGCCGCACCAGTTAGATGAGTATGTGTCGATTGAAGATTATTTATCTAAGATTGAAGAATACAAAGCGATTATCAAAGAATATTTAAAATAGGCTAGTATGATGACAACAATTGCGCATATTTACAACCACCTAACTTCATATATATGTTATTGGTAAGTATCATCGACTTTTTTACTAAACAAAGGTAACTAACTATTTTTAGCAACCATGTGAATTATCATCTTATGGTTGCTTTTCTTATCTATGCTCCAAGGACGAATGTTATCCCAACTAAGCGATATCAAAAAGTGATCGTCTCATTGTTTCTCTCTCATTTGTAACCTGTCCTCGTTCATGAGATAATAAGATATTATGTTAGGCTTTTTTGGAGTACATAATGACTAAAATTAGGGGGTCAGGGATATGTTACAAAAACTGAGTACTATCGGATTCGTCAACAGTCATAAAACTGGGGAGAAACGGATTGCCTTGCTGCCTAAAGATATTGTACAACTGCAACATCGAGAAGCACTTTTTTTTGAAAAAGGTTATGGAAGCGCTTTGAATATATCAGATACTGAATATACCGCTTTAGGTTGTCAGATTGTCTCGAGAGAAACGGCGTTGGCTCAAGATATCGTTTGCGATCCAAAAATTGGAGACGCTGACTTTTTAGAAGATTTACAGCCAGGTCAAACCATTTTTGGTTGGGTACATGCGGTACAAAATAAAGAGGTGACCGATCTACTCATCGCAAATAAAATCTCTGCGTATGCTTGGGAAGATATGTATGAGGACAACAGACATTCTTACTGGCGCAATAATGAACTGGCTGGCGAAGCAGCTGTCATGCATGCCTATCAATTAAGCGGACTTATGCCGTATGATACCAAAGTAGCACTTATCGGACGCGGAAATACGGCTCGTGGTGCTCAACGTATTTTGATTGGTTTAGGTGCTGACGTCCGCGTTTATAATCGCCGTCAAGAAAGCTTGTTCCGAAAAGAAATGACTGAATTTGATGTCATTGTGAATGCTGTTCTTTGGGATACTGCCCGTGAAGATCATCTTGTGTATCAAACTGATTTACAATACCTCAAACCAGGTACGATGATTATCGATGTTAGCTGTGATGAACATGGTGCCATCGAGACCACTATACCTACTACTTTAAGCAGTCCTACTTACGAAATCGACCATGTGCTTCACTATGCTGTCGATCATACACCAACGATTTTTTACCGTTCTTCTTCAAACGCGATTTCAAATGAAACCGCTAAATATATTGATGACTTAGTTGAGAGTCGTTCTAACACCATTTTAGAAGATGCGCTGATTATTGAGCGAGGACATATTTTGGACGAACACATTAACGAGTTTCAAAATAGATCTACCACAGATACAATCATCGAAATTATAGACAGAGAAAATCCTGCAGCAACCATTTAAGTATTAAAGAGCTGATATGAATTCGGACTGCTACCGAATTCATGGCAGCTCTTTTTTCGCCGTTTAAACGTCAAGTTTTAAATGAGCAAACACTTTTTTAATCCAAATAACCTTGTAATCGTAAATCGAACGCTATAATATGAACGTTAAGTCCAGAAACAGAAAGAGGCAGCGTTACTATGAAAATTATTAAAGAAGAACCAGCCAATATAGAAGAATTAAAAATAAAAGCCAACACAAAAGATAGTTGGGAAACTAGAATGGAAGCCGTAAAAGAATTGGCTAAATATGATTGTCAAAAATCAAGATACATCTTAACCAAACTAGCAACAAGCGACCGAGTGTTTGCCGTTAAAGAAGCTGCTTTTTATGCCGCACGATTTATGGGTGTGACTGAAAAAGGTGTACCCTTAAAAACGCCAAGAAAAAAACTGGGTTACGACGGAAAAGCTTATACGAAGATTTTCAGCCGTGTGAAAAGAGATACACAGATGGAAGAATTTGATTTAGCTGTTTTTAAAAAGCAATTCCAAGTTGTCTCTCCTGAAATGTATGATGTGATGCAATACGAAAAACAAGAAGACTTTGATTTGTGGATTGCTGATTCTTATGCGAATCTAGGTTAAACTTTACTATAAAAAAGGCATTTCCACCGGATATTTAGAGTCGGTGGAAATGCCTTTTTTACTTCACTTGTATGCCTAAGCTGCTATTTTCAGTTTATTCTTCAAGTGAGTTTTATTTTATATGTCACTTGATGAGTAAAGTGGATTTATTCCTCAAGTAAGTCTTTTCTTATGCACCACTTGATGAGTAAAGCTACAATATTCTTCAAGTGAACGTTTAAAAAGACTTCACTTGAAGAATAAAATCTAATCCATTTAACAATTTAACCCTTTTTTCGCGAATAGTATACAGTAATAACTATTTTGTGAGAGGAGTTTTTTTATGATTATTAAGAAACGTTCTAAACCGTTGACACTTAGAGTTTTAGAATCTTTAAATTATCGAACTGACCTCAAATCTTCTGAGAAAAAAGAGTATTTCAACCATTAAAAGGGGTTCGAAGGTGAAGTGGATTTTGATGTTTTACCTGAAACCTTTCCAGATGAAAGTCTCGTCATCAACGATTTGTTAATTAAGGATAACGGACAACTCTTTCAAATCGATTGCCTGATTTTAAAGGGGAATCAGCTTTCTCTTTATGAAATAAAAAACTATTCTGGCAGTTATGATTACAAAAATGGTGTTCTTCACGGACGATCTGATTTCATTATCTCGAATCCTCTAACTCAAGTTTACCGAAGTCAGCCGCTTCTCCATAATTTACTTCACAAATTAGGCTTCCAAATGGACGTAAACCCGCACATCGTCTTTATCAATCCTGACTTTTATTTGTACGAACTTCCGAGGGATAAACCATTCATATTTGCAAACCAACTACCTAGCCACTTTGAGCAACTTGCAAATCAATTATGCGCATTGCATATTGAAAACTATCGTTCCCCTGATTTGCCACAGTATGACTTTTCTGTGTTAAAGAAAGGAATACTTTGTCCCAAATGCTTTTCATTTGAGCACATAAGTACACGTCAGAATCGCATTTGTGCAGCTTGCGGGTATAAAGAAACTGCCTCAGAAGCTATCAACCGATCGGCAGGCGAATGTCATCTGCTTTATCCGGAATTGAACGTCACTAAATGTCTCATCTATCTCTGGTGTGGGGAAGAATACGACGAACAGCGCGTTCAGCGGGTATTAGCGAGTCATTATCAAACACACGGCCACTACAAAAGCACTTTTTACGAACTCCATTCTCCTTTATTGGTCAAGTGAGGTGTGAAAAAAAGTTCACTTGATAAGTAAAGTCAGTTTATTAGTCAAGTGAGCTGTAATTTTTAATCCACTCGATAAATAAAACTACTTTATTCTTCAAGTGACCGTTTTTGGAGCCCCCACTTGACTAATAAAACCATCGCAACACGTAAAACAACAAAAAAACGTGCACAAAATCAACTGTCAACGTTGATTTCGTGCGCGTCTTTTAGATTATTTCAAGAACTTGCTTACCTTTCCTGTATAAGTCATAAACAAATTTTGCATCCCTCTGGATACTGCTGTATAGAGAATACGCTGATCGCGCTCATCCGCATAATTAGCTTCGGACACATCATGCACAAGCACATTATCAAATTCTAGCCCTTTAGATAAACTGATGGGGATAACGTTAATCGAATACACGAACGGGAGAGTCTCCATCAGGTAATCCGACAACTCTTCTGCAGCTTGTTCACTCTTGGTGATGACCGTTAACGATTTGCCGTCTAGTTCAGCCACTACTTGTTCAAATACAGCTTTTAAGTCATTCCTATCAGACACTTCAAACCATTTTGGTTCATTCCCTTGAGGTCGAACAGGAACTATCTCAATTTTTTGATTTTCCCCTACCAACTGACTAAAGACTTTCGTAATGGCACCACTAGAGCGGTAGCTGTTCACTAAGTCATAACGCTGGATACTCTTTTGTTTGTTCTCAAAAATACCTGCAATCTCTGCAAATGTAATCGAAGAATTGAAAATGGCTTGGTTTTCATCTCCGACCATTGTAAAGTCGCTTTTCATAAATAAATCCGACAGCAAACTCATTTGCGCTGGAGTGTAATCTTGCACTTCATCAATCAGCACAAAGCGCATTAACGGAAACGAGATTCTTTCCACGAAAGTATTCATCAGCAGCAAGTAAATGACGGCTTCATCTACTGTTAAAGATTCTTTAGAATGAACATACGCTTCCTTTTGATGATGAAAATACAATGTATCAAAGATGTGAGTCAAATCTATCCATTCATTTTGGTTGATTTTTTTCGTGATCCCGCGGTATTTCTTGCGCAGTAACTGTTCTCCATACTGAATAATTTCATCTTCTTTATCATCTGCAATCAGTTTTCCAAAATGCTTCAATTGCATTTTTTCTGACATTTCCAAAATTTGGTCTTGTATGCCATGACTTTTAGCCTGAGTAAGAAGACGTCTTTCCCAATAACTAGAAAGACGCTGTTTGGTAGCTTGGATTCTGTCGATTACAGGATTCTCAGCTGGAGTCGTCTCATAAATTTTCTTCATTTTTTCTTTTGAAATGAGGACTTTCCCTCTATACATCAAGTCTTTAAATAAACCATCTGTATTGGCTATCACTTCATCAGCACCTTTTAAAAAGTCCACATATTCCAGACTTCTTAAAAGGGCTGTTTGATGGTCTATATCAGTTTGGCTAATGCGTGAAAAGTACTCTTCTTCTGTTTCCATAGCCCAATTAGAACGCTGTCCCAAAAATTGCAGCAATGTCATATTCAACGGATTCTTTTCTCCTAAAGAAGGCAAAACATTTGAGATGTAGTTAATAAATTGATTGTTGGGGGACAATATCAATACATTATCCGACGTAATTTCTTTGCGTAAAGAGTACAGCAAATAAGCAATGCGTTGCATAACAGTAGATGTTTTCCCACTACCTGCCACTCCATTTACCAACAAAATAGGATGTTTTGTGTCTCTAATGATGACGTTTTGCTCGTTTTGAATGGTTGCTGTAATGTCTTTCATTTGCTGGGTAGTGTCTTGCTCCAAAGCTTCCAAGAGCACATCGTCTTGGATGGCTACTGTCGTGTCAAAGTAGTTCAACAACTGGTCTTTTTCAATAATCAATTGCCGGCGACTGTTGATTTCCACGTCTATTGGCAGCTCGTGCGCAACATAAGAAGATTTCCCGAGAGTATTGTTGTAAAACAATTCCGCAATCGGCGAACGCCAATCGTACACCAGATTTTCTCCATCTTCATCCGCAAAACCATTGATACCGATGTAAAACGGTTCTTCTGGCTCCTCGTCCAAAAAATCCACCATAACTTTCCCAAAATAAGGAGCTTTTAGGAGACGCTCCACTTTTTCCAACAACGCTTGGTTTGCTTGCATTTTGATATTCATTTGGTCGATTTCTCGGCTTTTCATTTCGATGCCTAAAAAAGTATCCAAATTGTCCAACACGCTGTCAAAGTTCAAACTGCCTTCACTCGACATGTGTTTCAATTCAGCAATGCCTTCTTCCCTGTTCCGTTTGATAGCATCCTGCAGCATTTCTTCCGCTGCCAGCAGTTTTCCGTACACCAACTCAAGGTACTCTTTTTCTTTTCTCAATTCTGTATCAACCAATGTACATTGCCCCCTTATCCGTATCAAAGCGAACCATAATTGTACTGCCTTTCTGCCAAGGAATCAATAGATTTCTACCAAATTAGGCTGCCAACAGAATCGGTTCATTAGCTTATTCATCAATTGAGCTGTGAATAATGGTCCACTTGATGAATAAAGTGGATTTATTAATCAAGTGAACAGTTTTGGAGGCCTCACTTGAATAATAACCTCTCTTTATTACTCAAGTGACCATTGTCTTCCTTCTCACTTGATCAATAAACCATTCTCCAAAATGAATTTCTCTTTTTAATCCGTACGCTAAAGTGTAAACTAGAACTATCCTACCATTTGAAAAGAGGCCGACAATATGATATCTGTAACTGATTTAGCCCATTTAATAGACCATACTCTACTGCGTGCAGATGCAACTGAGGAAGAGTTCAAGCAGCTCTGTAAAGAAGCCGATGAGTATGGCTTTAAAATGGTCGCCATCAATTCTTTCCCCGTCCAAATGTGCCGCGAATTTTTACAAGACAGTCCCGTTCATGTGGGAGCAGCGATCGGGTTTCCATTAGGCCAAACTACGATAAAAGCAAAAGTAGTTGAAGTAGAAGATGCTATTCAAAACGGCGCAGACGAAATCGACTATGTCATTAATGTCAGCAAATTAAAAGATGGTGATGTGGAATACATTCGCCGAGAAATGGAAGCAATCGTAGCCGTTTGTCGAAAAGAAGAAATTCTCAGCAAAGTTATTTTAGAAAACTGCTATTTGACAGATGTAGAAAAAATCGCTGTGTGTGAAATCGCCAAAGAAGTGAAACCGGACTTCGTCAAAACTTCCACTGGTTTTGGACCAAGCGGAGCGACTGTAGAAGATGTGGCGTTGATGAAACAAATCGTTGGGGACCAAGTCAAAGTAAAAGCTGCTGGTGGAATTCGTGATTTGGACACGGCTTTAAAAATGATTGAAGCTGGTGCCGAGCGTTTAGGTATGAGTGCGGGAATCAAAGTGATCGAAGAATACAGAAAAGTGGAGAAAAATTCTTAAAAGTTCGTTTTATTGATACAAAGAAAAAGACAGCAATACCGTTGTGTGGGTATTGCTGTCTATTTTCAACCCATTATTTTAAAGAAAAACTCAGCTTATCAATAATCAGCCGATTTGAGATAAATGAAACTCCAAATGTTCTTCAATAAAACTCGCGATCGTGTAATAACTATGGTCGTGTCCTGGCAGCATACGAACCGTCAATGGGTAATTTTTTTCTTCTGCAATCGCCGCTATTTTAGAAGGCTGCAATTGTTTATCGTAAAAAGGATCTGCATCTCCTTGATCAATCAAGACCGGAATATTTTTGCCCGTGTATTGCTTAAGCAATTCGGTTGCATCCCATTCACGCCATTTTTCTTGATTACTGCCAAGATACGCGCTGAAAGCTTTTATTCCCCAAGGAACTTCCATCGGGTTCACAATGGGCGCAAAAGCAGAAATGGAAGTAAATCGTTCTGCATTACGCAGTCCAATCACCAATGCTCCATGTCCTCCCATAGAATGTCCGGAAATAAATTCTGGTCCAGTCAGTTGAAATTGGTCATGAGCGATAGCGGATAACTCTTTAGTGATGTAATCGTACATCTTATACTGAGCTGCCCAAGGTTGTTCGGTAGCATTGAGATAGAACCCTGCTCCTTGACCTAAATCCCAATCCTCTGAATCGGCTATCTCTTCTCCTCGAGGACTAGTGTCCGGCATAATCATCGCTATCCCTAAACGAGCAGCAGCTTTTTGTGCGCCAGCTTTGTGCGTGAAATTATCATCGGTAGACGTTAAGCCAGATAACCACCACAATAAAGGTGGTTGCGCGAACGTTTCTTTATTTGGTAAAAATAAGCTGAAAGTCATTGGGCAACCTAAAGTGTGTGAATCATGACGGTATTTGTATTGTGTTCCGTCAAAAACAACGTGTTCTTCAAGCAATTCTAATGTTGACATCCTTACCCTCCTCATTTGAAATAGGTTGAAACAACTGATTAGTAAGAAAGAACTGTACGAATCGATTTTCCTTCATGCAATAAGTCAAACGCTTCATTGATTTTTTCGAAAGGCAGCGTGTGTGTGATGAATGGATCCAATTGAATCTCACCGCTCATCGCTTTTTCAACCATGCCCGGCAATTCTGTACGTCCTTTAACTCCGCCAAAAGCAGATCCGCGCCAAACGCGTCCCGTTACCAATTGGAATGGGCGAGTGCTGATTTCTTCTCCAGCTCCGGCTACTCCGATCACAACACTTTCTCCCCAGCCTTTGTGGCAGCATTCTAAAGCTGAACGCATGACATCGACGTTTCCGATACATTCAAAACTATACTCCACACCGCCATTTGTTAACTCAACAATAACTTCTTGGATCGGACGGTCATATTCTTTAGGGTTCAAGAAATCTGTCGCTCCCATTTCTTTCGCCAGTGCAAATTTATCCGGATTGGTATCAATCGCAATAATTCGTCCCGCTTTTGCTTGAACAGCACCTTGAATAACCGCTAAACCGATAGCCCCTAAACCAAAAACAGCGATAGTATCGCCTTCTGTTACTTTCGCTGCATTGCTTACAGCACCAATTCCTGTGGTTACGCCACAACCCAATAAACACACTTTTTCTAGAGGTGCTTCTTGATTCACTTTAGCCAATGAAATTTCAGAAACTACGGTATATTCACTAAACGTGCTTGTTCCCATGTAATGGTAAATAGGTTCTCCTTTGTAAGAAAAACGCGTCGTTCCATCCGGCATTAATCCTTTACCTTGTGTTTCACGAACCGCTTGGCACAAATTCGTTTTGCCTGAAGTACAGTACTCACATTTGCCACATTCAGGTGTGTACAAAGGAATCACATGATCCCCTGCTTGAACGGAAGTAACTCCTTCGCCGACTTCTACGACAACCCCGCCGCCTTCGTGTCCTAGTACTGCCGGAAAAACACCTTCAGGATCCACACCAGACAATGTATACGCATCTGTATGACAAACCGCTGTATCTGTAATTTTAACTAATACTTCCCCTTTTTTAGGTCCTGCTACATCAATTTCTACTATTTCAAGAGGTTGACCTGGTCCAAATGCTACTGCTGCGCGTGATTTCATGTTATTGATCTCCTTTTCACTATCCAATTAATCCAAAATTGAGGGGGGATAACCCTTATTGTTTCACTATTATTTCCCCTAAAAATGCATCTTAGCCAAATGATAACATGGTTATTCTTTTGCTACAACTTGTCTCATTTGCACGATAGACATTTTCTATCAGACTTCAACCCAATAAAAATGATTAACTTACGTTCCACGGAAGAATAGACGGTGTTTCTTATTGGAAAGAGTAGCTCTTCATCTTCTAGCATTGGTAAAGAAATTTCCTCCGGCCTATGAGGTTCCTTATGGAAATCCATGGGACCGCCTTGGTAGCGACCCAAAAAAGTTAGAGTAAAAAACTAGTTTTTTGGTGGGCATTTTTTTACGGCAAAGTATAGTGAAGTGAAGATATGATTTGAACATCAAGAGTAAACTCACCTTGATGAAGAATGCGGTTTGAACATCAAGGGTAAACTCGCCTTGATGAAGAATGCGGTTTGAACATCAAGGGTAAGCTCGCCTTGATGAAGAATGCGGTTTGAACATCAAGGGTAAGCTCGCCTTGATGAAGAATGCGGTTTGAACATCAAGAGTAAATTCGCCTTGATGAAGAATAAGGTTTGAACATCAAGAGTAAATTCGCCTTGATGAAGAATGAGGTTTAAACATCAAGGGTAAATTCGCCTTGATGAAGAATGCGGTTTGAACATCAAGAGTAAATTCGCCTTGATGAAGAATAAGGTATGAACATCAAGAGTAAATTCGCCTTGATGAAGAATGCGGTTTGAACATCAAGAGTAAATTCGCCTTGATGAAGAATAACCTAAGCAGTCCCATATCCCTCCAGGAATTTCTAAGAATGAGTTTCTAAAAGATTCTATTTAAAAAGACAGTGATTTTTACTTACCAACGTCAAATGTTGTAGAATCAAAAGAGTGCTGTTTCCTCCCGATTGAATAGGAAGGAAACAGCACTCTTTTGTTAGTCAACTATAATTTAGTTTGGTAAAAGTTTTTCAGTTTTTGTACATGAGAAAAATCCATGAAACGCAGATTAAGCACTTCGATAGCGAGACCGGCTTTCAAGGTCATACTGACGTGTCCAATTTGCTTAGGAAACAACCATCTAGAGGTTTCTTCTGAAAAAGATTGGACTTTTTGGCGTTCTACAAAAGTATGCACTTTAGTAAACCACTCTGCGTCTTGTATGCAGACTCGATTAGCCGATTGAATGTGGTAGCCTTGAGTTCGGCAGTTGAACCATGAAAGAAGCAGTGACAAAAGCAAAATAATTACCACAGCTAACGCTATCCAACGATTCAAAAATGCCACGCCCACAGCAACTGGAATCAGCAGCAGCTTCCATCGCCAGAAGTACAAAAGTTTTTGGCGCGACACATAACCAATTTCAGGACGCTTAAAGTTCCATTCGGGCATCAACTGATTTAGCACCGTGTACAGTTCAGTATCAGAAATGATCGGTAAAATATAAAGTTTTTTTACTTCTCCATTTTCCCCTTCGCTTTCTTGGCCTCCTGCTAAAAGCAGTTCGACAGAAGAAATCCCTAAAATTTTTCGCAGAGGCTGTTGCCGAACTTTCAAACCTTGGATTTTTTCCAAGGGAATCTTTTGGATTTTCCGCTCAAATAGCCCACTTTCGATAGTCAGTGTATGGTTCGTGCGCTTAACTTGAAAGTTGTAGTATTGGATAAATGTTTTAACTAAAGATAGCAGCATTACAATAATTAACGTCACAACAAGAATTGCTATTGTTACTAACCAACCTGTTCTCCAGACATTTTCTGCAAGTGAAGTGGCTGTCGTGATCCAGTTTTCCGGAATAAACTCTGTCACGAAAAAAATCAGAGCGATAAAGGATGCGATAATGCTCAAATCAGTCACAGCAAATAAAATAATTTGACTATTCGTTACTCGATAATCCGATGCAACTGCGGCAGGCTTTTCCACACTATCCTCTAGTACCTGATGATCGCTTTCTGGCTGTTCACCTTGACGGTAACTTTCTATCAGCTCCAACAGTTCAAAATTTACCGCTGGCATAGACGCTTCAGCTTTAGTGCTGTCTCCTCCAGCCGTTTCGATCAATAATTGAATCGTATTAAATGGTTTAAAGAAAAACCATTGGCGTTGTTTGATCGTTTGAATGCGTTCATAGGGAATATCTGTTTCTCGCTTACGAAATACTCCTTGATAAAGAATAATTTTCTCAGAGGAAATTTGATAGGACTGAGAAAAATATTTCCACAATGATTGAGCTGTTACAAATAAAAAGACCGCTAGTAAAACTAGTATTCCAAAAGTAGTCGTCAATTCTCCGTTAACGATCAGTAAAAAAATAACAAATAAAAGTCTTTTCAACCCATTAAACCCATAAATCGCAAGGGCGAGAGGATGAAATCTTTTTCGTTCAGACATCCTCTTTCGCCACCTTTACCATTTGGATAATTTGTTGTCGCAGGCTAACAGCCTCCTCCACATCTAAACCGGAGATGTTGTGACTAGATGCCGCTGTATGGATGACGATTTCCATCAAGTTTTCTTTGCGCAGGAAAGGTCCTTGTTCTGTTTCGATATGTTGAATACGATTGATTGGAACATGAGTGATGGTTCTGAATATGTACCCTTCTTGAAAAGACAAATCTTCAGAAGTAATTTCGTATCGGTGGTATTGATAGCGATAAGGAATCAACAGTATGTCAATGACAAACACAACAAGAACCACCGCAAAATAACTGCCTATAATCCATAACCATATCCCATTTAAAACATCAAACCAATTGAGTAAAGCTGTCACCCCAATTCCAATGAGTACAAAAATTCCTGTTGTCACCATACTGCTTTTCTTCCACACCGATTTGATGCGGTCCGGCATTTGTTTTGGTAATAATGGATACTCCAATTTCATTCTCCTCTATGTTCTTTTTAGTTTATTATACACTTCTACAGGATGGAACCACTATGAAAATTAAGAATTGTTCCTAAAAAAAACGATCCAAAACCTAAAATAAAAAGCACTCCTAAATTCAGGATTCTTTCCTTAGCGCGTCCACTTAAAGGATAATCAAGCATTTCCATCGTTGACGCCTCCTTTTAAGGCTAGTATAACAAAAACCAAACCAACAATTTATAGGTTAGCCAACTATATATTCTGTATTTCTCAAATTGAAGATTAATAACTTCGACTATCATGTATTGCAATATAGATTAGTAAAAGCTATACTATTAGGTAATACATGATAGTTAGTTAGGAGGGGTGTTTTGTCACAATCTAATTTATCCACACAGATGCTAAAAGGAATTTTATCTGGTTGTATTTTAATATTACTAGAAAATGAATCCTTATATGGTTACCGTTTAAATGATCGATTAAAAGAATTTGGTTTTGATGTTCCCATGGGAACTATCTACCCCTTGCTGTTATCTTTAGAAAAAAAGGAGTTCATCAAAGGAGTGAAAAAACCTTCTAAAGATGGACCTGATCGAAAATACTATCACTTAACAGCAACAGGTCTCGAGGAAAAAGAACAGTTTATTTTACAATGGAATTCATTAAAAAGTACTGTTGAACATTTAATTAAAGGAGCTGACCAAAATGGCGGTTAAAGAAGCTGAAGCTTTGACGCAAAAAAATGCAACGTTACAGCAACAACTGATTAAAGAAAATGAAACTTACTATAGTGATTTACTAGTTTATATTAGAACGAAAACTTTTTTCAGAGATGAACTAAAAACAGAAGAATTACTGATCGAAGTCCTGCAAGATATATTAGAGGCGCAAGATAATGGAATAAGTGCTGCAGATTACTTTGGCAACAGCCCTAAAGAAACGGCCAATCAAATTATTGAACAGATTCCTTTTAATTTTAAGAATGTTCTCTCTACATTTATCTATGCATTCTTAGCTTATGCAGCTTTCAGTATTTTACCTAGTTTGATTTTTCCTGAGACCGCTTTTGATGCTGGAGTTTTTCTACTTTCTGGTATTTATTATTTTTTCCTTGCTACTATACTTATTTGGGGAGTTGGACAAACAATTTATCGTACTATACCTAAAGTCATTGAAATCACAGTTTTTTTAGTCTTTATTTTGCTTTCATCAGCTCCGTTTGTATTGAATTCTGTCCTTCATTTTGAGACTCCATTAACTTTTTCGTTAGATGGTACATTAGGGATACTATTGATTCTATTCATTGCTGCAATTGTCATTTATAAAGCAAGCCATGAAACTCTTTTCGCCACGTTTATCCCTATAATATTTATAAGTGCCTTGCTAGGAGTATTATATCGACTCGAACTTACGCAGCACTATTTAGTATCTGGTGCTGGTAAAATAACTACAAGTATCATTATGATTATCAGCGTGCTTGTTTCAGTCTATTTAACTCATCGTTTATCAAAACATAATAGCCATTAATCATTATGAGCCGTCTTTCTAAAGTTGAACTTTTAGAAAGACGGCTCATAAGATTTAATTAACTTTGCAAGCTTTCAACATAGCTCTTCAACACATGAACAGCTTGTACACAGTCATCCAAGCTGCTCCATTCTGCTGGGTTGTGACTGATCCCATCTTTGCTCTGCACAAATAGCATGGCAACTGGGAGCTCGCTTCCCACCACTTGACTGTCATGTCCAGCTCCGCTCGGTAACGTGTAAGGACGAATATTATTTGCTTCAAGTGCTTTTTTCATTTGATCTTGCCGTTCTTCTGAAATAGGTACTGGCGGAGTAATTAATAAATCTTCGTATTGCACTTGGACCGAATGTTTTTGGGAAAGCTCTTCACTAAGTCGCAATATCCGAGCAACAACTTCCTTGCGTGTCTCCTCTTGAATGTCTCTCACATCTACATATAAAGTCACTTTTCCAGGAATCACATTGACGCCGTTTGGTTCCACAAATAATTTACCTACAGTGGCTACAGCAGACTCATTGACTTGACGAGGAATAGTATTCAACGTGAAAATAAATTCGCTCGCAGCTACCAATGCATCTTGCCGATCATCCATCGGCGTATTCCCGGCATGGCCCGCTTGCCCTTCAAATGTGAACTTCAACCAGTGAGGGCCGGCAATTCCGGTAACGATTCCGCAAGACAGGCCTTCCTTTTCCAGACGCTTGCCTTGTTCGATGTGCACTTCTACAAAACTGTCTATTTCATTAAGATTCCGTTTAGCAGATACATAACTGTCCAAGCTCAATCCAACATCTTGAAGCACCTCTTCAAAAAACAGGCCATTTGCATCTTGGCGCTTTTTCTTAGCTTCCAGATCCGCTTTGCCCATCATCGCTTCACTTCCACTCAAGCCTTCTTGGAAACGAGAACCTTCTTCATCTGTAAAGATAACTACTTCAAAAGGCTTTTCTGGTTGGTATCCTGTTTCTTTCCAAGATTCAGCCACTTCTAAAGCTGCCAACACACCCAACGGCCCATCAAAGTGTCCACCATTGGGTACCGAGTCCACGTGCGAACCACTCAAAATTGCAGGTGCATCTCCATTCTTTCCTGCTAAACGCCCAAATACATTTCCTGCTCCATCCATTCGGGCAGTCAATCCAGCCTCTTTCATCCATTGCATGATCAATTCTTTGGCTGCTTTTTCTTCATGAGAAAAGCCAGGCCGGTCCGAGCCGTTGCTTTCTGTTCGGCCAATTCGAGATAAGGCATCCAGCCTCTCAGCCAATCGTTTTCCTGATATCCCGTTCTTATCTAATTTATTATCATACTTTTCTAGTAAGCGTCCTCGCAAATGCAATGTGTCTTTTTTCATCCTTATTCCCCCTATCTCTCTATACTAGCAAAAAAGACCCTAGTTGAAAATCGATTTTCCCGATTCAGGAGGCTCAGGTACTTTGAATTAAAATCTCAGACTAAAAAGACGCCTCTACTGTAAGAAGCGTCTTAAATCTTCTATTTGGCCCTTCGGCTTAATCAATTAATCCAAAATGCTGAAACGCTTTTTGTAATCCATCTTCGTCAACCGTATCCGTCACATAGTCTGCCATGGCTTTGATTTCTTCTCCTCCATTGCCCATCGCTATACCGATTTTACAATATTCCAACATTGGAATATCTACTTTGGCATCACCAAATGCAATGGTATCGTTTTTGTCCGCTCCATAATGATTCAACAATGTCTCAATCGCAGTTTGCTTATTGATATTGTCTAAAGCAATGTCACCAAACAGTGCTTTCTCGCCAACACCGCCCCAAGTTCCTACTTTCAACTCAGGAAATGTTTCCATAGCGTCTAAATAATCTTGGTACTCTTCCAGAATAAAACTGATTTTGTTCACATCATCGCGGTATAACTCGCCATCAAAAATCATTTCGGGGAATACTTTTCGCACGGTTATCGAGTCTGCACCCGGCTTTTCCTTGTAAGCCATGTAATCTTTAACCGTCTGCTCACCTCTTGTTTCAAATTGCTCACTCGCAAATAAACCATTGTTCGATTCCAAATAAAACTCCAGCTTGCGCTCATGCAGCCAATCTACGATACTTCGTTCTTGTTCTTCAGTCATCAATTGGTGCAACAGAACCTCGCCGTCGCTTTCTACATAGTTTCCATTGCCGCCGATGTAACCGTCAAACCCGATATTCAGTATGTTGTCATACATTTCTGCTTTACTGCGTCCTGTCACGGTGTACACTTTGTGCCCATTCGCTTGTGCTGCTTTGATGGCTTTAACCGCTGAATTCGGCAATTTATTCGAGTAATTGACCAGCGTTCCGTCCACATCTAGAAAAATATATGTTGTCTTCATTGCATTCATCCTTTTCTTAAAAGACCATGCTGAAGTGTCCAGCATGGTCTTAATCACTTCATTATTCTTTTGTGGAACTCAAGTCTTCTCCGTTAGAAGCGATGACTTGTTTGTACCAATCAAACGATTTTTTCTTCGAGCGTTTCATTGATCCATTTCCTTCATTGTCACGATCGACATAGATAAAGCCGTAGCGTTTTTTCATTTCGCCGGTAGACGCTGACACAATATCGATACAGCCCCAAGGAGTATAGCCTAAAACGTCCACACCATCTTTTTCCACAGCATCTTTCATCGCTTCAATGTGTTGTTGCAAGTAATCGATGCGGTAGTCATCTGCTACATAGCCATTTTCGTCTGGAGTATCCACTGCACCCAACCCATTTTCGACTACGAACAACGGTTTTTGGTAGCGGTCGTACAACTCGTTCATGGTAATACGGAATCCAAGCGGGTCAATTTGCCAGCCCCATTCACTTTCTTCCAGGTAAGGATTCTTGATTGAATCGAAGATATTCCCACCTGTTTTTTCTTGGTCTTTTTGAGCAGCTGAAACGCGTGAAGAATAATAAGAGAACGTAATGTAATCCACAGTGTGCTCTTTCAGCAATTCTTTATCGCCTTCTTCAAATGGAATCTCAATGCCTTCGTGTTTCAAACGAGCCAATGCATAATTCGGGTATTCCCCGCGAGATTGCACATCAATAAAGAAATAATTCTCTTGATTGTCCAGTTGCGCTTGACGAACATCGGCTGGGTTCGGCGTATTCGGGTAATATTGCCCCGCTGCCACCATACAACCAACCATATTTTCAGGATCTACTTCATGAGCGATTTTAGTCGCTAACGCACTTGCCACTAACTCGTGGTGAGCAGCAGTATACTTCACTTGCTCCGCATTCTCGCCTTCTTCAAATACCAGCCCAGCCCCCATAAACGGCGCGTGCAAAATCATATTGATTTCATTAAACGTAATCCAGTATTTCACTTTTCCTTTGTAATGGTTGAACAACGCGGTAACCAAGTTTCCATAAAAGTCGACTACTTTACGATTGCGCCAACCGCCGTATTCTTTGATCAAATGAATCGGCATATCGAAATGCGTAATCGTCACGACAGGTTCAATGCCGTATTTAAGGCACTCATCAATCAAGTTATCGTAAAATTTCAAGCCTGCTTCATTTGGCTCCGACTCGTCCCCATTTGGAAAAATACGCGTCCATGCAATACTGAAGCGGTAAGATTTAAAGCCCATTTCTGCAAATAAAGCGATGTCCTCTTTATAGTTGTGGTACATATCAATCGCTTCTTTGGCTGGGTAAAAATGATTGTCATCAAAATCTAAATGTTTCATTTGACCGGTAATGATCGGATAGCGATCTTCCCCAATTGGAACGACATCCACATTCGCTACTCCACGTCCATCTTCGTTGTATCCACCTTCACTTTGGTTAGCCGCAGTTGCGCCGCCCCACAGAAAATCTTTTCTAAAACTCATTCTTTTTCCTCCTAATACTATTGTCTTTGACTTCATTTTATCGAAACGGTTTCATTTACTCAATCCTTCCTAACAAATTAGTACAACTCAACACAGGTTTCTTAAATTTGGCCGTATATCTTGTAAATGTTGTACACAAAATTCTATAATAGTTGTGTACAAAGGTTTGCCGAAAAGGGGAATGAAGATGCTGCTCATTGAACAAATAAAAGAACAAGAATTTTCAGATGCAGAACAAGTATTGGCTGATTACATTCTTGACCATCCAGAACAATTGCCGGATTTGACCACTAAAAAGCTGGCCGCTATTACTCACACCAATCCTACCAGTTTGATTCGTGTAGCGAAGAAACTGGGATTTAATGGCTGGACAGATTTGAAAGAAGCCTACTTAGAGGAATGGCAGTATTTGAACAGCCATTTTACGACTGTTGATGCCAACTTACCATTTGATCAAAAAGATCATTTGATTTCCATTGCGAATAAAGTCAGTGCGTTGCAGCAAAATACTCTGCAAGATACGTTGTCGTTAGTCGATCCAGAAAGCCTGCAACTAGCACAAAAACTGCTGCTGGAAGCCGAGGAGATCAAGATTTTCGCGAGTCAAACCAACGCCCTCATTGCTCAAGATTTTGTCACAAAAATGCGTCGCATCAATAAGAAAGTCACGATTTCCTCTACTTATGATTACAGCACTTATGAAGCTTTTAATAGCGATGCAAAAACATGCGCCATTATTATCTCTTACACAGGAGAAAACGAGGCCTATGTAAATTGTCTGGACATTTTGAAAAAACAAGAAGTACCGATCATCGGACTAACCAGTATCGGCGATAACCCGATTTCAACTCAAAGCGATTGTTCCCTGAAAATAACCACTCGAGAAAAGCTGTACTCTAAAATCGGTAACTTTACTTCGAACACTTCTGTCATTTACTTATTGAATCTACTCTATTCAATCGTCTTCACCGCTGATTATGAAGCCAACCTTAACCGCTTGATTCAAATGGGGCGCGCGTCAGACACTCGCACAACAACTTTGGACATCATTAAAGAAAATCATTAGACAAAAAGAAAGCTCCTCCCTTTTGCGTATCTATATGTAAAGGGAGGTTTTAAGATGAAACGTAATCTAACCATGGAACACGCCTTGCTGCTGACTCTTTCCAAGCGCAGCAAATTAACCACTGATCAAAAGCGGCAGTTAGACAGAGATGATAAAGGACACAACGGTGAAATAGATTATGACCAAATCGTTGAAGAAAATAGCAGCCCGTCATGGTACCATTTTAAAAATATTTGGATTGATTACCTTGGCCGTACACAACTTGATTCTTTACTGGTTACTGAAAATGGCGTTTTTTTAACAGACATCAAGAATTATACCAATCACTATACTTATACAAATTTCATGTGGACCTATCAAAATAAGCCGCTATCAAAAAATATCAATCAACAACTATTAGACAACATTGTCAAATGCCAATCCCTTGGCAAAGTGATTCCTGCGATGAAGGATACTCAAGGTACCATTGTCTTTATAAACGAACGCGCTGTACCAAATATCATGGATCAAATGCCTGTAAATTATTTGTTGCGCTATCAAATCTACGATTGGATTGACAGCCTAAAGCAGCCTGTTCCAGGCAACAGCATACCAATTCACAAAACGGTTGAACAAATCAAACAATTTATTATTCCCAACCCATATGACCACAACTATATATGCTCAGATGAAGAGTTTAAAAAATTAAAAAAAGGAATTTATTGCTTCAAATGTGGTAGCTTTCATTTGGAGATTGGATCACGCTTCGTAAACTGCAGTTGTGGTTGTAAAGAAAGAAAAGAGCGAGCCGTACTCCGTTCTATTTGTGAGTACGGAGTGTTGCAAAATAACAAAAATCTCTCAGTAGATAAGATTTTTGAATTTTTAGACCAACAAATTCCAAAACAATTTATTTACCGAAAACTACAACTTTTTTTCCTCCCTCTTACTGGAAAAATTCGAACTAGCTCTTATAAGAATCCAAAGATGCTTTATGAGTTTGTGTTTGAAGAAACAAACGAAAATAAGATTCAGAGAATCAAATAGAAGAGTTCTAACTTTCAAGAGGCACAAGGATTTAGCTTGCGCCTTCTTTTTGTGTGTAACTTTATCAAAGGGAGAGGATGTTTGATGTTAAAACCGCTAACTTCATCAAAATCAGGGGATAGTTGATGTTAAAGCCGCTAACTTCATCAAAAGGAGAGGTTGTTTAATGTTAAAACCATTAGCTTCATCAAAATCAGGGGCTATTTGATGTTAAAACTACTAACTTCATCAAAGTGAGAGGTTATTTGATGTTAAAATCGCTAGCTTCATCAAAATCAGGGGCTATTTGATGTTAAAGCCGCTAACTTCATCAAAAGGAGAGGATGTTTGATGTTAAAACCATTAGCTTCATCAAATCAGGGGATAGTTGATGTTAAAACTACTAACTTCATCAAAGTGAGAGGTTATTTGATGTTAAAATCGCTAACTTCATCAAAATCAGGGGATAGTTGATGTTAAAATCGCTAACATCATCAAAGCAAGAGGTTATTTGATGTTAAAATCGCTAACTTCATCAAAATCAGGGGATAGTTGATGTTAAAATCGCTAACATCATCAAAGTGAGAGGTTATTTGATGTTAAAATCGCTAACTTCATCAAAAAGAGGAGATCTTTGATATTAAAACCACTATCTTCATCAAAGCAAGAGGTTATTTGATGTTAAATTCGCTAGCTTCATCAAAGTGAGGAGATCTTTGATGTTAAAACCACTAATCTCATCAAACCACTAACTATAAAAAAGTTCTTTTGCAGGCAGCTAACAGCTTGCAAAAGAACTTTTCTCATTTTTTACTTTCCTTCTTCATTAGGAAACTGAATTACTTCGCCAATAGTAGTGTTTTGTTGCTGCTGAAGTAGTATACGTTTTATTTCATAGGGTTTATGCCCTTTACAACGCCAGTTTCGGGAGTCATTCAACACTATTTTGTAGTAGAAGTCGAATTTGTTAATAAATGTAGTATTTGCTGAATCTAAGAGTCCTACCCCCACCAATTCTTCAATGACTTCATTAGCAAATAATCCAATGCGTGCATAGTCTACGACTGCCATCAATATTTGCTCTGCTTGGCTAGGATTCCATCTTTTGACGTACTTTTCCAGTTGGTGAAATTGGACAGTAACGGGATCAGACTTATAAGCAAGCGGCCATATTTCTTTCGAATTAGGGAGATAATATGGCACACTCGCCACATCGCTCACCAAATTTTCTGCAATTTCAGCAACAAAGATTCCCTCACTGTAGATAAGGTCACCCGAACTTTCAAAAACGGATTGGCGTTCGCTAACTTTTCTAACATATTGTTTTATTTGCTCTAACGTAAATGGATTATTTAGATGATGTTGATTCCACATATCTACTAAGTGTTCCACTTCAAAGGCTCCGTATAAGTGCACAAATGCTTCAATGTATTCCGATAGTTCATAGTACTTTTGTTGTTGGATGAAAGTATCGCCTTCAAAAAAAGTGTTTTCTACAATTTTTTTCAATTCTTCCGGTAATACAAAGCAGACTTCATCCCCCATCACAAAACAATAGATCCACCCCACATCAATCAAAGAAAAAACGGTCTCCAATCCATAGGCATCTGAGAGAACATCTACGTAAGACTTTTGCGCGCATTCTATCAAGAAATAAGCTTGTCTTTTTGTCAAATATAACAGCTGATGTTTCATATCATTTTGGATAGCAGAATCTAGTCTCTTAATCCGTTCTTCTTTACTTTCCTCTCCCTTTGGTTCTTCTACTTCAAGCATCTCTTCCAAGCTGTACAACATGCTTTTACTATAAGCTTGCAAACAACCTTTCAGTGAATAGATAGGGGTTCCATTGATGGATCTTCTACCCCACATGATGTTAAACTCTAGCATTGTTTCTTGTTGTATATTCATATGTATTCCTTCTTTCACAGTTAGTTACTGATTAATATACGCAAAGATTCTTTTTTTTCTTTTTTTTACTAAAAAAAAAGAAAAAACCGCTGATGAAACAGCAGTTTTTTGTAGGGTATTCTAATCTAACGTAAAATTCAATTCTGGTCCAACAGGCACAATTCCTGTTGGATTGATGTTTTTATGGCTGCGGTAATAGTGCTCTTTTATGTGATCAAAATTCACTGTTTCAGCGACTCCTGGCCAGTTGTACAATTCTCTGGTGTAACGCCACAAGTTCTTGTAATCTCTGATTTGACGGATATTGCATTTGAAATGACCATAATAGACACTGTCAAAGCGAATCAATGTCGTAAATAAGCGCCAATCGGCTTCTGTAACTTGGTCGCCAACTAAAAAGCGTTGATTTTCTAGTCGTGACTCTAACTGGTCCAATGTTTCAAACAACTTAGTCACTTCTTCTTGATAAACGTCTTCTTTAGTTGCAAAACCAGCTTTGTAAACGCCGTTGTTGACATTTTGATACACGACTTCGTTGATCGTATCGATTTCTTCACGCAAATCTTCTGGATAAAAATCGCCTTCTTTAGCTCCCACGCCGTAAAAAGCCGTATTCAACATGCGCATAATTTCAGAAGACTCATTATTCACGATTTTATTTTGTTTCATATCATATAGCATCGGAACTGTTACGCGACCGCTGTAATTGGGATCAACATGTGTATAAATCTCGTATATATATTTGGCATTGATCACAGGATCAGGAATCACACCTTCCCCCGGCTCAAATGTCCAACCATTTTCAGCCATCAAAGGATTCACAACAGATATTGAGATCATATCTTCCAGTCCTTTTAATTTGCGCATGATTAGGGTACGGTTTGCCCATGGACAAGCCATCGCTACATATAAGTGGTAGCGATTCGGTTCAGCTTTAAATCCGCCTTCTCCCGTCGGACCGGGACTGCCGTCTGGAGTGATCCAATTGCGGTATTGGGCTTCCGTACGAATAAAACGCCCTCCGTTGCCTTCTGTGTCATACCATTTGTCATGCCATTTACCATCTACTAATAAACCCATCTGTTTCTCCTTCCAAAAATCCATTCTATTATTTTGTCTGTTTGCTTACTATATATCTATTATAAAGACCGCTAGAGAATTTAACAAATAGGACAGCTATTGAGTTGACTATTCTTTTAGGTCACCCATCCAACTCGATTGAATCAGAAATATAATAACGCCAGCCATTTTTATTTGCGTACCCATCGATTCTTCTTATCAACTGATCATCTACCGTATATTCCAGCAAAAAAACATCTTTTCCAGCTTCGTCCACTAAGTCCACGTAATCCAAAAAATACTGTTGAGCGTCTGCTAATTGCGTCATAAACGAATTGGTGTCGAAATTAACCGATGAAAATACCATCTCTTGATTTACTCCTGTCAAAATATCATCCAACTGCTGATTTCGATCCCAATAAGTACGCACGAACTCATCACCGCCATTGATAACAACAGGTTTTCCATAGCTTATCAATGTATTTAAGATGGATTCTACTCCCTCATAGATTTTTTCACCAGCAAATTGACCGTAGACATCTGCGTTATCGACCCAAAACCCATCGACCCCTTTTTCAAGAAACTCTTTTGCTAATGTCACAGCGACAAATTCTTGCCATTCCTCAGCTTTTACGTCTACCCAATACTCGCCTTCCCAATCTTTATAAGGATTCAATGCTAAATGTTGAAACTCTTTGATATGTGATTGAAACTTTTCGATCGATCCGATATTCAAATAACTGTATACAGTCTGTCCTCTAGATTTCATCTCATCAATTTCCTCTGCAGATAAAAATTGGGCATCAATAATTACTATTTCATAACCTTCAGCAATTTTCACAGCTTCTTGTCCCTGGAGACTCAAAAAAACACCGTAATCGTATTCTTCTTTTACTTCATCTTGACTACTACCTATTGAATCCGTGCATCCCACTAAACATAAAGCCAGAAACATTTCTAATAAAACTTTTACTAAGGTCATTTCCATCAGTCGCTCCTCTTCCCCGCCTCGTTGCTTTCCTGTTATCACTAGTATAGTACTTATTTTTAGCAAATAAAAAAGGCAGGCTTTTGTGCATCAATGAATCTAACTAAATGACAATTCATCAGGCAAATAAAATACACTACCGTTAATAAGCCCTATTCATTAACGGTAGTGTATTTTGTTAACCATTTATTAAAACTCTTCACAGTAAATTAATCTATCAATTCGCCTAGAACGACTTCTACTATGTCAGTTTCTTTTCGTTCGATTAAATAATTTCGAATATCATAATTAACGACCAATCGCTGTAACCGGATATCATCTTCCTCTGTATAAGCCATTCCAACTTCGTGCAATAACCGATGATAGGAATCCATTAATAAGCTTTTCGTTTCAGGAGTCCACTGTCTTACTGTTGGATTTTCCATTGACTTCTGTTCAAAAAAAGCCTCAGTTTCTTCTCTGTTTAACTGCCAGTCCAACACCAAAAATTTGTCCCATACGACTTCACGCATCCATTCATACATTAATTGATCTTTTTTCAACAAGGCGTAAAACAGAATTGCTTTGCTTGTTGGAATATCGGTTGCTAAAAACTGATTAAATAAATAGATGTCTAATTCTTCTAACCGTTTTTGGATTTCGCTATAAAACCTGCTTGATCTATCTTCACTGGCGAGTTGAAAACTATTTTCCTGTACAATTGTTTCCGCTATTTCATCATATGTTTTCCCTTGATGCAAAAAGGCAGCAACTTGCTTTGATTCTGCATACAAAAATGGTCGGGTATTCAATGTGGTTAAGTATTTTTTAGCAGCCATATATCCTCACTCTTCTCATTAGAATTGTCTAGTATAAGTATACCATTTATTCAAAAAGACAACTATTTAAGTCGCTAAATTCAATTGAATAATAACTTGACTGAACCTAGGGATGAGATTGGAAAAAACTCATCCCTCATTTTGATGGTCATGACAACTTTCATCAAAATTAAAGAATGAGTTTTTTGATTTTATATTTGCTTTATAATAATTTAATCTTTGCTGAATGCAACAGTGTACAACAATCAATAAAACTTTTTTCAAGCCTATTTATTATCTAAGAGACTTTCTTATACTCCTACTTACTTCAGCGGCTAAATTGCACGGGATCCTCAAATCCATCTATCAAGGTCCTTGTTTCGCTTAATTTAGTTTCTGCAATTTTTTCACCATGTCTGTAAGAGTAGCGGACCGGTACTTGTCTGCGGATCGCTTCATATTCATTCTCAGTTGGCAGCACAATAAAATCAGCCGGCTTACCTTCTTCGATTCCATAACGTTCTTCAATGTGCAGTGTTTTTGCGCTGTTGATCGTGATCAAGTCCATAGCACTCATGATTTCTTCGTAGCCTGTCAACTGAGTAGCATGCAGCCCCATCAATAGAACCTGCAGCATATTTCCTGTTCCCAACGGGTACCAAGGATCATAGATATCATCATGGCCGAAACAAACGGTTAAATCAGCTTCTAATAATTCTTTGACTCGTGTCAGCCCTCGCCGTTTCGGATAGGTATCAAACCGTCCTTGCAGATGCATATTGACTAGCGGATTGGAAACAAAACGAATATCAGATAACTTCAGTAAACGGAACAGCTTAGACGTATACGCATTGTTGTACGATCCCATCGCTGTTGTATGGCTAGCTGTTGTTCGCGAACCCATTCCTCTTTCGTATGCTTCTTTTGCCACAACTTCAACAAAACGTGATTGTTCGTCATCGATCTCATCACAGTGGATGTCCACTAGACGATCGTATTTTTCCGCTAAGTCAAAAGCAATCTTAAGAGATTCTACACCATATTCCCTAGTGAATTCATAGTGTGGAATGCCGCCTACTACATCAGCTCCCATTTTCAAGGCTTCTTCCATTAGTTCTTTTCCATTTGGATAAGATAAAATGCCTTCCTGCGGGAAAGCAACCAGTTGAATATCGACATAAGGTGCCATCTCTTCTTTCACTTCCAACATAGCTTTTAACGCTGTCAAATGAGGATCAGTCACATCCACATGTGTGCGCACATATTGTATTCCTTGAGCTATCTGCCATTGCAAAGCTTTTTTTGCTCGTGTTTTAACATCTTCATGCGTTAAAGAAGCTTTGCGTTCAGACCAGCGCTGGATGCCTTCGAACAATGTTCCGCTTTGATTCCAATTTGGTTCACCCGCAGTCAATGTTGTGTCTAAATGAATATGTGGTTCAATAAAAGGAGGCAGCACTAATGAGCCCCTGACATCCAATACACCCGTTCCTTTTTCTATGGATTCTGGCTGTGGTTCAATACTCGTAAACATTCCATTTTCGATCTTAATTTGCCAAAGACCTTTTTTTCCTCTTAATGCTGCATTTTGAATAATCATCTATTCTACACTTCCTTTAGTGTTTTTTTCAATTCCCATTGTCTTAGTGATTGGTAATTTCATCAGCCCTGTATACACCACGGCTGTGCCTACTAGTGCATTAAGCGGGGAGATTCCAGGTGCAAATTGAGCCAAAATGACACCGATGACCCACGCCAGAAGCGCTGTCCAGTTGACGGATACGAAAGTTGCTTCTTCAAATTTGGTATAGTTGCAGCGTTTCACGAAAAAGTAGTCAGCAATAATGATTGCTCCAATCGAAGGAATAGCCGCACTTAGCAGATTCAAAAAGCCGACAAAATTAGTGTACATCCACATAGCCAATACAGTTCCAATAATTCCATTCGCAAAAACCCAGAATTTCTTAGAGATTTTTGTAATGTTGGCAAATCCTAATCCAGAAGCGTAAAGCGCATTATCATTGGTTGTCCAAATGTTCAGTGCCAATACTAATATTGCTGGTATCGTTAGGCCTTGCAAGAATAGGACTTCTGAGATATCTGAAAGCCCGTAAACCATAGCCCCCACTGCTCCGAATAAGAACATTAGCGAATTACCTAAGAAAAAAGCTGTTGAAGTAGCCCCGACAGCAGAACGCGAAGTTTTTGCAAAACGGGCAAAGTCAGCTGTCAATGTCCCACCGCTGATAAAAGATCCGATACAAATCGTCAAAGCAGCTGATAACGCAAGACTTGTTTCTGGTTCATAATCAAAAAGACCACGTAACCCACCTATAACTTCAGTTGCTTCAATAACTGAATAACTTCCTAGGACGGTAATCAAAGGAACAGCGATAAAACTTAGAATAACTAGCGACTTCATCCCGTATAGAGAAGCCAGTGTGATCGCAACCCCAAAGACAAAAATCAGTAAGTAACTATTCCAGCCCATTTCTTTTGCGATCGGAACAGCGAACATTGCCACACCAACTCCAAACCAGCCGACCTGAGTAAAGCCTAACAAGAATGAGGGGAAATAGGATCCTTTTTCCCCAAATGAGTACTTGGCCAGCAAGTGAGTAGACAATCCCATTTTTGCTGCAATATGCGCCAGTGCGCCAGTATAAAGGCAGAGCGCGAAGTTCCCCAGCAAAACAACAAGTAAAAATTGCGAGAATGTTAAATTTAATCCCAACTGACCTCCCGCTAACATACTGGCTGAAAAGAAGGTGAAACCTAGCATCACTGCCATTGTTTTTGCAAAAGAATTCCGGTTCGATTGCGGTACCGTTTGTAACGAAAACTCTGTATCTGTTTTCTTCATTTTATTTCCTCCCATTTCTATGGGTACCGAAAAGCACAAAAAGAGACGGATCATCAGTTTTCACCTGACAATCAGCCTCTTTTTTAAATACAGGAAAACACAGCATATACAATTGCTTGCCTACACTTCTTCCCTATTTTCATCCGCTTCCTTGTCAGTCTCTCTGGACTGATTTAAAGGTACCTGTTATTTGATTACACTTATTATTCCAGAAAACCCTTTGTCTGTCAAACAGAAAAAATACTATCCATCATTTTTGCGTTTCATTTATAAAAGAAATACGATATCTTATGGAAAAGCGTCTTTATTCACAAACTTTTTTGTGGTACTATAGGGTTATCTTAATAGTGAAATTTTGTAATAACAAGTTTTAACATAGGGATTTGCTTCAGAGCAAGTTCACCTTTGAGCATTTAAAACTAAAGTAACAATGACTTATAATTTAGTAAGCAGTCTTTTTCTAACAGCTATTCAGAAATGAGGAGAAACAGTGAAACGAATTGCATTAATAACGGTCGGATTTATGTCATTTGGTTTAGGTTCAATCGGAGTCTTATTGCCGATTTTGCCTACTACACCTTTTTTGTTGTTAAGTGCATTTTGTTTTACTAGAAGCTCTGACCGTTTTGATGTCTGGATCAGACAAACTCGTCTCTATCGTCTCTATGTCGCTGACTACATGGAAACACGCACTATTCCTATGGATCGCAAATGGAAAATTCTGCTCAATATTTATCTCTTGATGGGTTTTTCGATATTTTGTGCACCTATACTCCCAGTAAAAATAGGATTAGCCTTGTTGACGGTCGGCATCACGTTTTTCTTGTTTGTACTCATTCCCAGCAGCTAAAAAAAAAGACGGCTTTCTAAATCATGATCACCCTCCAACAGTTCGATGGATTCGTCGAACTGTTGGAGGGCTTTTTCTTGCTGGATTCTCATTCATTATGGGATGATACTCTTAGCGATCATTGAAAATAAGGAGAAAACCAACATGAAAAATAAAAAAGAGGAATACCGAATTTTAGCAACTCATATTATCCAGCTTGTAGGCGGAAAAAACAATATTGATAATGTTATCCATTGCGTAACACGTCTTCGCTTTTATTTGAAAGATGATACACTGCCTGATGAGGAGAAATTAACCGATTTAAAAGGTGTTATGGGGGTAGTGAAGGCAGGAGGGCAGTACCAAGTAGTGGTCGGTCAAGCTGTCGATGATATCCATAAAGAGGTCTTGGCACAATTAAATCTATCCGATGACGAGCCGCACCATGAAGCAGCAACTCTTTCTGAGAACAGTACTACCTTTGAAAAGATCAAACACGGCGGAAACCAGCTTATCGGTGTCATCACAGGCTCAGTGATGCCAATCATCAATATCTTGGCTGCTTCAGGTATCATAAAAAGTCTGCTAGCTGTATTGACCGCATCCAATCTGATTGCTGAAACAAGCAGCGCTTATTTGATCATCAGCGCAATGGCGGATGCCGTCTTCTATTTCTTGCCTATTCTGATTGGATTCAATGCTGCCAAAAGATTGGGCGGAAATCCTTTATTAACAGCCGTAATTGGTGGTGTCATCATTCACCCAACCGTTCTTGAAGCAGCAAACAATGGACTGAATATTTTATCTGTTGGTACCTTTGACTTTCCTTACGTAGCTTATACCTATTCTATTTTTCCCATGATATTAGCTGCTTGGATGGTAAAAAAACTAGAAGCAGGGTTAAAAAATTGGATTCCTACCTATATTCAAGCTATTTTGGTTCCGATTCTTATCATTGGAATTGTAGCTTCCATTACCTTTTTACTTACCGGCCCTGTCATCACATGGCTCTCTCTAGGTTTAGCACATGTACTTCAAGCCTTATTGAGCTTGAATGCGCCTATTTTTGGAGCCGTTATTAACGGCTTTTATCAACTATTGGTTATCTTTGGTTTGCATTGGGGAATCATCCCTATTTACGTCAATGACTTTGCCACATTAGGGTATAGTTACTTGTCAGCCATGGTAAGTATGACCATCGTCGCCCAAGGTGGTGCGGCTTTAGCGGTAGCGGTCAAATCAAAAAAAGACGACATTAAAGAACTAGGATACGCGGGAACGATCTCTGCTTTTTGCGGAATCACTGAACCGGCAATCTATGGAATCAATCTGCGCTTCCGTAAACCCTTTATCTGCGCTAGTATTGCCAGTGCGATTGGTGGCTTCCTTGCTGGAGTTTTCCAAGTCAATATGTGGAGCATTATTGGCTCTATTATTGGACTGCCTTCTTTTATCGATCCAGAAAATGGTATAACAGCTAACTTTTGGTACGCTCTCCTTGTAACAGCAGTTACTCTGTTTTCTGCGTTTGTACTTACTTATATCTGGGGCTACAATGACAATATGAAAATGCATGAGAAACGTGAGAAACCTAAAAACCCAGCTAAACAAACAATGGCTTAAACAGTACAGTCTGTTAAAAATATTCGAAAGAAAAAGGAGCTGACTCAAAATTCGAGTAGTGTTATTCGATTTTGGGAAAGCTTCTTTTTTATTGTCTGAACAAGTTACTGATTTCTTGGCAAGAGGTAAGAGCCATCCAACTACTTTTACTACCTTCGAATAGCTGCTAATCGCCTAATCACAGCCATTCGATTGCTTTTTCTAATCTCAAAAGAACTATCCCGTTCTATTTAACGCTTAGAAAAAATTCTTTATCTCTAATTTCTTCAGTTTATCTTTATGAATGCGATAATTTTTCCCTTCTTTTATCAACAACCCCATTTGCTGAAATTGTTTTAAGGTATGGAACAAATGTCGGTAACTAACGCCTAAGAATTCTGCAGTCTCTGTTTGTTTCTCCATGTAAATCCCATCAACTTCTACTTTTAAAATATATGTAGCCAATCTATACTTCAACTCATAATTCTGGCTATTCGTAAAATGATTGACTCGAATCAACAATTTTTTGGCTAAATAGGTAGATAAATAATTCATGAATTGGTTGTCCTTCAACAAGACAGCTTTGGCTACTGACAACGGTATCACTAGACAAGTCAGTTTATTGACTGCCATGATATCTTTTGTCTGTTTTTCGACCTCCAGCAAAGATAACTCACCGATCATATCTCCACTATCAATGAATTGCAGTAATGACCGTTTCCCGTTCTCATGGATCATATAGATTTTAGCCCGACCTTGAAGAATAAAATAGAGATACTCCGAATCTTCACCCAAATTCAAAACCATTTCCTTTGGTTCAAATTCAACTATTACGGCTTGGCTGGCTATTGCAGCTGGAGTTTCCAACATCATTTCTTCAATTGCTTGGATCTTTTCTAGAATATCAATTTGGTCCACATCTTTTAGGACTATTTTTTTCAACTAATCACCTCAAATAGGATATATCTCCTATTAATATACTGCATTTGAGTGTAAATTAGTAGCGAGGTGAAAGAAATGAAACAGTACAAACACTTGATTTTCGACTTGGATAACACATTACTGGATTTTAACGATACAGAAGAACAAGCGCTTAAAAGCGTGTTTGAAGAATTTAAAGTTCCTGAAACCATTGAAACCTTTGACACATATAAAATGATCAACAAAGGTTTGTGGACTTCTTTAGAACAAGGTGCGATCACGCGAGAAGAAATTTTTAATAGCCGATTCACTTTATTTTTTAACGAATACAGCTTGAAAGTGGATGGGGTAAAAGCAGAACAACTATACCGCAACTTTTTAAATGAAGGCTGCAAGACTATCGAAAATGCCGGTTTGCTTTTGAGCAAATTAAAGAAAAAAAACTACCGTATCTATGCGGGTACCAATGGAATGGGCATTACACAAAGAAAACGATTGCTGGATTCACACTTGCTGCCATATTTTGATGAATTGTTTATTTCCGAAGAAATAGGCTATGAAAAACCAGATACCCGCTTTTTTGATACCATCTTTGAGACATTACAGATTACGGAGAAAGACTCCTGTTTAATGATTGGAGACAGTCTGTCTTCCGATATTTTAGGAGCTCAGAATGCTCAAATCGATAGTATTTTGTATACTTCGGAGAAAAATATGACGTCTTCAACTGCAACTTACACCGTAAATGAGTTGCTCCACATTTATTCCTTGCTGGAAGACTAGGGTTTGAACATCATGGGAGTATACTCCTTGATGAAGATCAGCATTTGAACATCAGGGAAGTAAGCTCCTTGATGAAGATCAGCGTTTGAACATCAGGGAAGTAAGCTCCTTGATGAAGATTAGTGTTTGAACATCATGGAAGAAAGCTCCTTGATGAAGATCAGCGTTTGAACATCAGGGAAGAAAGCTCCTTGATGAAGATCAGCGTTTGAACATCAGGGAAGTAAGCTCCTTGATGAAGAATGGCATTTGAACATCATGGAAGTACACTCCTTGATGAAGATCAGCATTTGAACATCATGAAAGAAAGCTCCTTGATGAAGATCAGCGTTTGAACATCAGAGAAGTAGACTCCTTGATGAAGAATGGCGTTTGAACATCAGGGAAGTAGACTCCTTGATGAAGATTAGCGTTTGAACATCAGGGAAATAGGCTCCTTGATGAAGATCAGCATTTGAACATCATGAAAGAAAGCTCCTTGATGAAGATCAGCGTTTGAACATCAGAGAAGTAGACTCCTTGATGAAGAATGGCGTTTGAACATCAGGGAAGTAAGCTCCTTGATGAAGATCAGCGTTTGAACATCAGGGAAGAAAGCTCCTTGATGAAGATCAGCGTTTGAACATCAGGGAAGTAAGCTCCTTGATGAAGATCAGCATTTGAACATCAAAGGTAAAACCGCTTTGATAAAGAATGTGGTCTAGATTGTCTTCTGCTCCAGCCATTCGTTTTCTCCCCTTAAACAATTTAACTCTATACAAAAAAAACCTTACTATAGACACAATACAACCTTGTCTATAGTAAAGGATTCTTTTCTGGTAAGGCATATGATACGTTCTGTAGTTTACTACACCAGCTGAATAATCAGTTTAGCGTAGGAGCGAACTATCTTCTACCTTCCTTTTGATAAAATCATTAATTGATTTCTGCCACTTCCTCATCATCAAATAAATAACTCTTCTTCTTAATCCCAAAATAAACGACCATCAACCCATTGCTTACAACCAACAAGACCACAAACAACCAAACAGCTGTCGACATCGATCCGCCGATCGAAATGGCATTTCTCAAAGCCTCGATCGCATACGTCATTGGTAAATAAGGGTAAATACTTTGGTAGATTCCATTTGATAAAACGATTGGGTATGTTCCGCCAGAACCGGCTAGTTGCAAGATCATAAAGATCAACATCAAGAAGGCCCCCACTTTGCCAAAGACGACATTGAATAAAGTCACCATCGACATAAAGGCCATCGATTCAAGAATCAAGAATCCCACTACTTTTCCTGGATAAATCGGCTCCATACCTAAGCCATAAATCAATACAACGAACACGATTATAGCTTGTAAAACACTCACTATGCCAAGGATCGACATCTTACTTGCCCACCAAGCGATACCTGAAGTAGGTTGGGTTTTTGGTTTGTAAGCATCAAACATCATATTAGCTGTCAATGTTCCTACAAACAACGCTACTGACATCATATAAGGAGCCATGGAAGTCCCGTTGTTCGCCACTTTATCTTCATCTGTGTGGTCCAAAGATACCGGTGCAGAAATCGCTTCTGCAGAATCTTTTCCTGTATTGACTTCACGAATTTTGTCAGCTCCTGCCGTCAAACTATCGGTCAGTGTCAACAAACCATCATCAACTTGTTTTAATGAACCAGCAACTTTTGCTTCCCCTTCAGCCAATTGTCCACTTCCAGAGGAGATTTGTTGCGCGCCATTCGTCAATTGCCCTGCGCCTTCTACTAATTTACTACTGTTCCCGGCTAATTGTGAAGTCCCGTCCGCTAAAGTTTGCGAGCCTGAAAGTAAAGCTGTGACACCATTGCTGAGGGCCGGAATTTTACTTGCAACAGTCGTCAAACCGTCTGCTAAAGATTCAGCACCGTTCGTTAATGCTGGAGCATTGCTGTCCAATTGCTCCGCCCCATCGGCGATTTGACTAGCTCCATCGGCTAATTGGTCCACGCCGGATACCAATGCTGGTGTTTTTCCATCTACGGTTGCTAACCCTTCAGAAAGCTGAATAACGCCATTGTTCAGTGTATCTGCTTTACCAACCAATTCTTTCGTACCGTCTAAAATCGACTGGCTGCCTGCTTGCAATTGTTGCAAAGAGCCTGTCAGCACAGGCATTGATTGGTTCAATTGACTGGTTGCATCAGCAATGCCTTGTGCAGCTGGCCCTGCTGATTGAGAAAGTTGGTATACACTGTCAACGAATGCTTCTAAGACTGGCATTTGTGCCTCAGTCACTTTAGCCAATTGCTCTGTCTTTGTTTTCAAATCAATTTCTGCTTGGCTGACACCAGCTGGATCTGCCGCTTCTGTTTGACCGCTTTGATTTTGCATCGTCCCCAACACCAAAGCCTCTTGTTCTTCGGTCAATTCAACTCCACTATCTGCTAAGGCCTGTGTCACAGCATCCGCTGTAGCTGTCAAATCCGTTTGGCTTGACTCTTCAACTGCAGATGAAGAATCTGAGGCAGCTAACACGTCAGATACTTGTTGAATATACGCTTGTACTCCCATTAAATAGTTTTCCAGCTGCTCTTTATTTTCCGCACTCAAGTTTAGCCCTTGCAGGCTGTTCGCCAACTGAGTCGCGCCATCATTCAATTGTTGAACTTGTGTCGGTAGGTTTTCGGTCTGTTCGACTAATTGCGTCAATCCTCCATCCAATTGACCGACACCATCGTTGACTGCGCTCACGCCGGATGTGTATTGTTCAATACCGGTCATCAACGTTGAAGCTCCATTTGCCAAATGACTGATCCCCGTTGTCAATGCTGGCAATTGTTCAGAAAGACCGATAATTCCAGTGTTCAATTGAGAAGCAGCTGAAGATAATGTTCCGACACCTGTTGTGTATTGTTGGACCCCATTTGCCAAAGAACCGGCGCCGTCATTCAATTGGTTGATTCCTGTCGTCAATGTTGGTATGTTTCCAGACAGCGTATCGATGCCTATTGCCAATTGGCCCGCACCATTATTGACTTGGTCTACACCAGCTACGTAATCTTTCAGACCGACACTCAATGTTTGACTGCCTTCTGCAAATTCAAGCGAACTAGACGCTAATGTTTCCAGATTGGTTTGGATCAATTCACTAGCGTCCACCAATTGAGTCGTTCCATCTTCCAGTTTTTGACTTCCCTCTGCTGCTTCTTCCATACCTGAACCTACATTGCCAAATTGTTCCAAAATCGTTTCCGTATACATTCCCGTTACTTGATTGGAAACTTCACTTTTCAACTCTGTAATAGCCGATGACGCCATTTTGGAAGCTGTCAAATTTCTCCCTTGAGTCGTTTGGTAATCGATCGTCATCTGTTCTGGTTCGTCAGTCAAGAGCGTCGTCGCATTCTCTGAAAAGCTTTCTGGAATAGTGATCTTCAAATAATAATCCCCGGCAGCTAGTCCCTCATCAGCGTCTTTTTCCGACACAAAATGAAAGTCTAAACTGTTGCCCTCTTTCAAATTATCTACCAGTTCATCCCCTATTTTTAAAGTCTTCCCTTGAAAATTTACCGCTGTGTCTTTATTAACTACCGCGACCGGCAGCTGGTCCACATTCCCATATGGATCCCATAAAGCTCCCAGGAAAATCAGATTGTATAAAGCCGGTATTAGAATAATAGCCCCTAATACAATTAAAAGAAACTTATGCTTGAACATAAATCCCCACTCTTTTTTCATCATTAAAACCGTTCCTTCTTTCTTTTTTTGCTCTCGCGCATCCTTTAAACTATTTTTTCAACAGAATAGTTTTGGACACTTGTCAAACTACTAGAACCATGATAAATTCTATTTGACTCTAAGACAAGAAACAGATTTTGTTATCTGTTTAAACTTAGACAGAATTGCAAATCTGAAAAAGAAGTGAGTGAGATCATGAAATATGACTTGTCTAAAAAACCGACTCGTGGCGCTCAACGGACCCTCGAAGCTTTCTCGAAGACCATGTTCATTCTGCTGGCCAAAAAGCCCTTTGAAAACATCAGTGTAAACGAGATCTGTGAGATCAGCAATTTCCCTAGAGCTACTTTTTACAACTATTTTGATGACAAATACGACCTATTGAATTACTGCTGGCACTTACTAAGCAGTCAAATCTACCTTAATGAGCAGCAACACGTTGACTCAGAGAAAATATTGGCGACACTATTTGACCGGACCTATTATTTATTGTCCTCTCACAACGAATTATTGAACGACATTTTAAAACACAATCCTCTCAACAGTTCACTGATTGCTAATTTTAGTATTTATTTGAAACGTGTTATTCAAGATGTGTTTCATGAATATCTGCACTTCGATAACAAAGAAGTTCCCATAGAGTTAGTTGTCGATCACTTCAGCAATACGGTGATGTTGATTTTAGAGGCTATTTTCTTAAAACGACAACCGATTACTCTTGAAGAAGCACACACTTATTTGAACTTCCTGCTGGGCCATTTAGTGGAAAAACCCCACTAACGTTCATTTCCAGCTGCTTGCCTGGGTTAGCTCAATCGCTAGACATCATCATTCTGGGCTGCTAAATAACGTTAAAGTGCCAGACTTTATCATTCAGATCCGCTAGTTGATGTTCCGCAAGCCAGGCGGTGTAAAAAAAGAGTCTCAGAACCAATGAGAGCGCTTTTAAATTATCCAACTGCATTTAATTGTTTTAAAAAATGTGGTGGTCACAATTGAACGGTGCCTACAGTTTTTTTGTCTAGACGACAATCTGTCCAGGCCAAATGCCTGATGTATTTCGCTGTTTTATAGTACTATAAGAGTAGGTAGAGCTTTTAGTTAAACTACGTCTCCTTCCCAATTAGTTGTATCATATAAGAAGCGAGCAGCTGACCAGAAGTTGTCTGATTTTTATTTGCAGAAAGGAGAAGAAATGGTACATATTGTGACGGGTGTTTTATTGCTGATTTTTTTACTGGTTTATCTCCAAGATCGGCGAAAAGTGAGCAATGGATTCTTTTTATCCTTGTTTCTATTGAGCCTGTATCTATCGATCACTTATGAAGCTTTAACCACACGCCCACCTGTTATTTTTTGGTTATTTATTATTATCACGATCCTTGGGCTGGCATTTCTTTTACTAGGTGGTTTCGCATTGATGGTTTTCCTGCTCATTAATGCTAGAATATTGTTTAAAAGAGAAGGCTCACGCTTACGAAACTCGCTGACGTTAGCCACCGGCTTAGGTATTTTAAGTTTATTTGTATTATCGTTTTTTCCAATCCAAGATTATTTTCCTGAACAACTGCACTTTCTTTTTACGTTTTCGATTTTTTGTATTCAATACATCGCCTTTTTCTTTATTGAATTTTTTATTTCTTCCATGCTGTACCAAGTTTATTTTCCCAAATACAACAAAGATTTTATTATTGTTTTGGGAAGCGGGCTGATAAATGGAAACCAAGTTCCTCCATTATTGCAAAGCAGAATCAATAAAGCTTTATCTTTCTACCACAAACAAAGAGAAAAAACGGACAAGAGAGCTAAAATCATTTTTTCAGGTGGACAAGGACCCAATGAAACCACCTCGGAAGCTGAAGCTATGGCACAATTTGCTTTGATCAACGGTTTGCCGCCAGAAGATGCTATTCTTGAAGATCAGTCGGTCAATACCGAAGAGAATATGCGCTTTTCAAAACAAAAAATGGAAGAACGGAAAATGGATGATTATCAGGCTGTGTATGTCACCAACAACTTTCATTTATTGAGAGCTGGGATGTACGCTAAACGCGCTGGACTAAAAGCACAAGGAATCGGTTCAAAAACAGCTTTCTATTTTTGGCCCAATGCTTTCATCCGCGAATTTATTGCTTATATCGTATTGTATCGCAAAATCCATTTCGCCATTCTTAGTCTCGTATTTCTCATTTTGCTGGCTTCTACGATATTCTTGCAATGGATCAACTGATTTTTATGCAAATTGGTTTAAAAGAATCCGGGCTATCAAAAAAGCTCATTCCTCTTTTTGATGAACTATCATCAATATGGGGAATGAGTTTTTAATTTGCCCAGTCCATTCTACTTAGTCAACCACCGTAATGCCTAAAAAGGATTGGATGAAATAATTGGCTTGGCGAGAATTGATTTTACAGCCTTTTAAATTCTCTGATTGGATGGAAAGCTGATTAAAATCACACGAGCTCAAGTCCATCTTCTTCAAATGAGTTCCTGAAAAGTTAACCTGATCGATATCACACTGAGAAAAAGCAGTTGTTTGAAACAGACACTCAATAAAATCAGCGCTATTCAGCAGACATCCTTCAAACCGAGCCGCTTTAATTTTCGAGTCGCTGAAATTAGCGAAATTCATTTTGCAGTCTTGAAAATCAACATCACCGATATAATTTTCACTGAACAAAGTCCCCACCATTTTGCAATTGAAAAAATGTGTCCGGTGAATCGATCCCTTGGACAAATCACAATTAGATAAGTCGCAATTTCTAAATATACAGTTACTGATCTCAATACCAATGAAATCATTGGCTGCGAATATGACGTGTTCAAATACACACCGCTCAATAACAGGATGCTGAATAGCTTGTTGTTCAATCACTTCTTTAGATATATTGACATTCTCGATCAAAAAATCTTCGTCTTCAAAAATCTGAAAAAAAGATCCTTCTGCATTCGTTTTTTCATTTACGTTAGGCTGTAACATGAAGCGCCTCCTCAATCAGTTTCTCCCTTATCATACACAAATTTCGCGCAACAACCTAGCCTGTAAATTCGATTAAAAGAATCATTCAATATACCATTCTCTTCGCTGCTGAACAGCTTTATTGAAGATTTCTTTCAATTCTTCTTCATCATTTCCTTCCAACGTCTGTTTCAGAGCCTTCAATTCCACCTCAAACTGTTCAATCGATTTTAACAAGGCTGTTCGGTTGTTTAAAAACAATTCACTCCACAAGTCAGCGTTGATATCCGCAATTCTGGTCAGTTCTTGAAAACTATTTCCCGCAAACGTCAGAGTTTCTTTTGAAGCCTGTGCACTATTGACGACTGCCACGGATAAAGCATGCATCAATTGACTGACGTACGCAATCTGTTCATCGTGCTGTTCCGGAGAAACCCTTGTCACTTCCGCAAATCCAATCTCCTTGTACAGCTTTTCAATGGTATGTAAAGAAGCCTCTTTATTTGTCGAGGTAGGAGTAAGTAAAACATTGGCCCCTATGAAACGCGTATGATCTGCTCCAGAGATGCCCTTTTTTTCGCTGCCTCGCATCGGATGCGCAAAAACAAAATCCACAGTTGAAGGCAGTACTTTAGTCACTTCTTCAATAATCGCTGTCTTAACGCCTGTCACATCAGTCAGAATAGCTCCTTTTTTTAAGTTGTTTTTGTGCTGTTCGACAAAAGGTGCCACCTGACTTGGGTAAAGAGAAATCAAAACGACATCCATCTCTTGTAAAATACCGTCAGCTTTTACAAATCCTTTTTGGATCATTCCTTGTTCTACCGCAGTTTGCAGCGTTGATTCATTGACATCTATTCCGTACACTTGTTTATACCCGGCCGCTTGAAGCCCCATAGCAAATGATCCGCCAATAACACCTAATCCAACAATCGCAATGTTCATTTTTTACTCCCCTCCTTCCATACAGAAGCTATCGTTTCTGGAAGCTGCTCCTTGATCTGATTTAATACGTCGTCCAAAGTAGTCTGATTTTCTACTCTGAAGTCAGCTGCTGATCGATACAAATCGATCCGTTCTTCATACAATTGGTATAGCTTATTTACCCCTTCTTTTAATAAAGGCCGGTGCCCGATGATGATATCTTCGATAATGTGTTCAACCGGCCGATCAATAAATACGATCCAGCCTGTTTCACTTAGAGCCTGTATATTTTCTGGCTGGAGAACAACTCCCCCACCACATGAAATGACCGTGTGAGTTTCTTTTGCAGCCAGTGTTTTACAAGCTTTCGTCTCTATGGCTCTAAAGTGAGCTTCACTCACTTCAAATAATTCTGGAATGGATTGAAGAGTGATTTGTTCAATAAACAAATCCATATCTCTAAACGGTAAAGTTAACTGTTGGCTCAGCAGTTCTCCAATACTGGTTTTCCCACTGCCCGTCATCCCGATCAACACAATATTTGTTTTCATAGCCCCTCACCTTGTCGTCCTTTCCATTCAGAGATCAATTGTTCCGTGACCTGCTCATCAATGGAACACTTTTCCCAAATCTCGACTGCCCGAACAGCCTGACCAATCAACATATCTAAGCCGTTAGCAGTTTGTTTGTTCTGTTCCCGCCCCAGCCTTAAGAAAGTTGTTTCGCCAGGGTTATAGATTAAGTCGATCAGGTAATCAAATCGTTGGATGATCGTTTTACTTATCGGAGTGCCGTTGACGTTAGGATACATCCCAACAGGAGTCGTATTGATCAAAAAATCGCCAGCAAGTGTCCCCGCTTCTTCATAATTGGTATACGTCTTCCTTTTTGTGTTTTCAAATCGCTCAGGAGCCCGAGAAATAATGTACAGGTGCTTAATTCCATGATCTATTAAATATGCTTCAACCGTTTTAGATGCACCTCCGGACCCTAAAACGACAGCTGTTTTGTTTTTAACATCCCAACCTCTGCGGTCCAAAATCAGCCCAAATCCGCTATAATCCGTGTTGTGCCCTGTCAATCTTCCACTGACGTTTTCAATCGTATTCACTGCTCCCAATTTCTCAGCAAATGAATCGATCTCATCCAAATATGGGAGAACGGCTTCTTTATAAGGAATCGTAACATTAACTCCATTGATGGACAGCGCTCGAATCCCATCCATCGCATGTTGCAACTGTGTTGGAGGGAACGGAAAAAGTTTATACGCAGCATCCAATCCTATTTTTTGATAAATGAGCTGATGCAAATCTGGCGACAAACTATGTGTTAGTTTTTCTCCGAATAATCCATAGAATTTCATGACGAACTCCTTTCAAAATTTGATATTGTTTGAAGTATAGACAAAAGAACGCTAAAAAACAACGGTAAATTTCATACTGCTGTTACCAGCCCCTTAGGTCATTTTAATATTTTTTTAATTAATCTGTTGACAACCCATTTTTTAATTGTTAGTATTGGTCTCACAGTTGAACAACAGCTGAAATAACTATTTGAGGAGAGACCAACATGAACTTACAACTTCAAACTAAAATGGCCCCACAATTGAATAGTTATTTCTTTAGCTTCTTTAGGAACACATCTATAGAGGCTAGAGATTTTTAAGCTGCTGACAACAGGTGCCCTATAGATTTTGAAAGAAATCGAATGGGGCAACGAACTAAACTAACATCAATTTATTAGTGAACTTACCCAACGCTACATTCGATACTCTTTCACAAGACTATCGGGTGTGGCGTTTTTTCGTTTTCAATAATTTTTGTGGAGGAAGAATAGATGATTATTCATACGTTAGGTCCAAGCAGCACCGATAGTTATGCCGTCGCAGAATCTTTACTGCAATCCCAAGACGATGGGATTGTGGAGTATCCGTCTTTTGATAGCTTGCTGCACAGCATTGATTCCCTTTCTGAACAGTACGTGTTGTTTCCTGTAGCTTTCAAAAGCGCTCGAAAAGATTACGGCTGGAAAGAATTCAACTATGATTACTGGGACAAAGTAGATTTGGTAGACGTTTTCCAACTTAAAACCAAGCCCATGGTCTTAGTGAAGAATAAATATTATGCGGAAGACCGAGCGATGATCCATCCGGCCACCACGATTTTTTTGAAAAAATACTTAACTGCCCAACAAGAGCAGACAGCCATTGAATTTGCAGACAGTAAATACAAAGCTTGGATAGCCTTCTGCAAGAAAAATTTGAAATACACAATCATCAGTGAGGATGTGTTTGAAAGAGAAAAGAAAGCAGATTACACGATAGAAGCTCGATATGAACCAGTAATGGTGTGGTGTTTGTACAAAATAAACTAACAATACAGAGGAGAATGACTATGATTATCGTATTAAAACAAGGAACTAATGCAAACTCGATTAAAGATTTATCAGCTAAATTAGAAGCAAAAGGAGTGGCTGTGAGTCACTTTACAGATATCAAACGCGATTTTTTAGGATTGATCGGCGATACTAGTGGAATCGAAATGCATCAATTGCAAGCTTCTCCGAATGTAGAACAAGTGATTCGAGTAGAGGAACCTTACAAGCGTGCAAACAGAAAATTCCATCCCGAAAACTCTATCGTGACTGTTGGAAATGAAACGATTGGTGGAAATCAATTGGGGATTATTGCTGGACCGTGTTCGGTAGAAAGTGAAGAACAAATTGTCGCAATCGCTAAACAATTGAAGCAAGCTGGCGCGAACTTCTTACGCGGGGGTGCCTTCAAACCCAGAACGTCTCCATACAGTTTCCAAGGGCTTGAACTGGAAGGTTTAAGAATGCTTGAAACAGCAAAAGCTGAAACTGGATTGCCTATCGTGACAGAATTGATGTCTACCAAATGGATCGATCAATTTGTAGACTCTGTTGACATCATCCAAATCGGTGCCCGCAATATGCAAAATTTTGATTTGTTAAAAGAAGTTGGCCGCACGCAGACACCGGTTCTGTTGAAACGCGGATTGTCGGCAACTTACAAAGAGTGGTTGATGTCAGCGGAATACATTATGGCGGAAGGAAACGAAAATGTTATTTTGTGTGAACGCGGCATCCGGACATTCGAAACTGGCACACGCAATACGTTAGATATCCAGGCCGTTCCGGTCATCAAAGAACTCTCTCATCTGCCGATCATTGTCGATCCGAGCCATGCTGGCGGAATGTCTTACTTGGTGGAAGCAGGGGCTAAATCAGGTATCGTCGCCGGAGCAGACGGATTGATGATCGAAGTCCACAACGACCCAGCCAATGCTTGGAGCGACGGCGAACAATGTCTGACACCAGATGAATTTGCTGGACTGATGGAAAAAGCTCGCAAGCTGGCTGATCTCGAAGGACGTTCGATACAAGAAGCATCAACTATTCTAACAAACTAAGAAGATGAGGGATAAGATATGTCTGTACTGACCGTTAAACTTCCCTCACAGGAAGTAACTTATGAGTTAAAAATTGAAAAAGGATTACTCAACAGCATCAGTCATGAAGTCTCAAAAGTCTTTACTGGGGCTAAAATCGCCATTGTCACAGATGAGAACGTTTATAAACATTACGGTACATCTGTCGTCAAAGACCTGGAAGCAGCGGGATTTGAAGTGCAGTGTATTGTTTTGCCTCCCGGAGAACAGACCAAGACCTTTGACTCCATGCCCATGATTTACAGCGCCTTAGCAGAGTTTGGTTTGACCCGAAGCGACTTGATCGTTGCTTTGGGGGGCGGTGTGATTGGCGACATAACTGGTTTCGCAGCTTCGTCTTACTTACGTGGCATCTCTTATATCCAGATCCCTACCACGCTGCTCGCTCAAGTTGACAGCAGTGTCGGAGGAAAAGTGGGCGTCGATTTGCCTGAGGGAAAGAACTTAGTCGGTGCTTTTTACCACCCGATTCTTGTTTTGATCGATCCTTTAGTGCTGGAGACATTGACTGATTCTGCCTTTGCTGATGGAATGGCTGAAGTGATTAAATATGGCTGCATCAGAGACCTGGATCTATTTGATCGTCTCATGGAGCTCTCTTCACGGACAGAAGTCATGCAGCACATTGAGTGGATCATTGAAACTTGCTGCACGATCAAGCAAATGGTTGTGCAAGCAGACGAAAAAGATGTGGGTGAGCGTATGCTGCTGAACTTCGGGCACACATTGGGGCATGCGATAGAAACGTACTACCATTATGAAAAACACACTCATGGCCAAGGCGTTGCTATTGGTATGGTTGCGATATCAAGAATCGCAGAAAAACAGCAGCTGACTAAAGCAGGAACCACTGATAGACTAGTAGCGCTCCTACAGCAGCATCATTTACCTACACAACTGGCGTCTCTTGAGGATTACCCTAGATTATTGCCTTACATCACTAAAGACAAAAAAAATATCGAGGGACATTTGACGGTGATCGTTTTAGCTGACATCGGCTCTGCCCAAAGGCACCAAACAGCTCTTTCATTCTTTGATTCTTTAAAAACTGGAGGGAAAACAGCATGACGAACTTAACATTGACTCCTAAAAAACTAACTGGAGCAGTCACTGTCCCACCCTCTAAAAGTATGGCTCATCGCGCAGTGATTTGTGCCAGTTTGGCATCAGGCCGCAGCACGATCAAGAATATCCAGCTATCAGATGACATCATTGCTACTATTGAAGGCATGCGCTCGTTTGGAGCAGTCATTTCCTATGACCATCAGACATTGACTATTGATGGAGCAGGTTTTGGTACAGCTTCCCAGAGTCGCACGATCGATTGCAATGAGTCAGGCTCTACACTGCGCTTTTTAATTCCCTTAGCGACATTATTTGCCGGGGAAACCCATTTTGTCGGTAAAGGACAATTAGGCAAACGTCCACTTGAACCTTATCAAGAACTATTTGCAAATCAATCTCTCCCTTACCATTTGGCTGATTCAAAAAACTTGCACTTATCCGTCAAAGGACCACTAACTCCTGGAATATATGAAATGCGCGGCGATATCAGCTCGCAATTCATTACCGGCATGCTGCTGACTTTGCCCTTACTATATGGAGACTCTGTCTTGAAAATCACGACTCATTTGGAATCAAAAGGCTACATCGATTTGACCCTTTCTGTGTTGAGATCATTTGGCATTGTTGTCAAACAAGATGAAAATGGACAAGAATTCCGGATTAAAGGCAATCAGGCTTATACAGCCCGTCAATACGAAGTAGAAGGAGATTATTCGCAAGCGGCATTCTGGCTGAGTGCAAATGCACTAGGAAATACTCTTTCCGTAACAGGTTTAGATTCCTCTTCTCTACAAGGAGATCGTGCTATTATAGATGTTTTAAATACATTGAGCACCGGATCTGATGAGAGCGAACACATCATCGACGGAGCCCAAATACCGGATATCATTCCAGTTGTTGCTTTAGTTGCTTCATTAAGTAAAGGCAAAACAACGATTACCAATCTGGAACGATTGCGAATCAAAGAAAGCGATCGTTTAGTTGCTACTCAAAAAGAGTTAGCTGCTTTAGGAGCACGAATTGAGATCATAGAAGATTCACTGTTGATTGAAGGAGTTTCTCAATTAGCAGGCGGTCAAGATGTTTGGAGCCATAAGGACCATCGCATGGCTATGATGTTGGCTATTGCTTCAACTGTCTGCCTTGATCCGATTCACGTAAAAGACAGCGACTGTGTCAAAAAGTCTTATCCTGATTTTTGGGAAATATTTCAGCAACTAGGAGGAGAAATTCATGAGCGGAATATGGGGTAACAATTTACAACTTTCATTATTTGGAGAATCACATGGTGTCGCTATCGGAATCACTATCAATGGCCTGCCGCCAGGTTTGGAATTGGATATGGAACAAGTCTTAATTGAAATGGCGCGTAGAGCACCGGGAAAAAATGCATTGACCACACCAAGAAAAGAAAAAGACCATCCAGAGATCTTAAGCGGACTTTTAGATGGTAAAACAACTGGTGCACCATTGACAGCTATCATCTGGAACACCAATACACGCTCAAAAGATTACAGTGTGCTGAAAAATGTCATGCGTCCAGGACAAGCCGATTACCCTGGACGTGTCCGTTATAATGGGTACAACGACCATCGAGGCAGCGGCCACTTCTCAGGACGGATTACTGCTCCATTAGTATTTGCAGGGGCTATTTGCCAACAATGGTTGAAACAAAAAGGCGTCACGATTGGTGCTCACATTCAATCCATTGGAACGATCGAAGACACGCCTTTTGAAACTCAAAAAAACGTCACTTTGGAACAAATCAAGCAGTTAAAAGAGCAGCAACTTCCCCTTTTTGATGCTGAAAAAGAAGCCGAGATGACTGATTTAATCTTGGAAGCAAAAGAAGATGGCGATTCTGTAGGCGGCGTTGTTGAGACGTTTGTCCTGGGATTAGATGCCGGGTATGGAAATCCATTCTTTGACTCGGTTGAATCTCAATTGGCTCATCTAGTCTTTGCCGTTCCAGCGATCAAAGGGATTGAATTTGGTACAGGGTTCGACATCACTAAAATGCGCGGATCCGAAGCCAACGACGAATACTACTATGACGAACAAGGTCAGATCAAAACGCGTACCAACAACAATGGCGGAATCATCGGCGGAATTACATACGGGATGCCGGTCGTCTTTCGAGCTGCTGTAAAACCACCTGCTTCCATCAAGAAAAAACAGCAAACGATCAACATCCAAGAAGGTACTGAAACCGAACTGGAAGTCGAAGGTCGCCACGATCCTTGTATCGTACCGCGTGTATTGCCAGTCTTAGAAGCAGTTACCGCTATCGGTTTGATGGACTTGATGCTGGGAGGACAATCGAATGAGTGAACTAGAACAATATCGCAAAGACATTGATGCAATTGATCAAGAGTTGACTCGTTTGTTTGAATTACGTTTGAACACAGTTTTAAAAGTTGGTGAGTATAAAAAAGAACATGATTTACCGGTACTAGATGCTAGCCGCGAACAAGCGGTCATCGAGAAAAATATTAGTCGTTTAAAAGACCCGCAATTCGAACCGCAAGTCACTCAGTTTTTTCAATCTATGATGGATATTACGAAGGAAACACAAGAGAAGCTGTAGTTGAAGTATCGAAAATCAATTTGCGTGCCCTTTTGACAAATTTTACGCCCGAAAAGGAACGCAAATTAGTTTTGCGTTCCTTTTTTGTGGCAATCTCACCATAAAGGTAACGTAACTAAATTTTGCGTTCCCTTTTTCCAAATCATTCATACATAAGGGAACGCAAAAAAACGAGAACGATGTATTCTCGCTTTTTTTCTGATTTTGCTCCGGCTGACTAGCCTATTTAATCTTTAGTATCAAATTCTATTCGATTTCAGCATAAATAAATAATGGTGATCTCTCCATCATTCGAAACTTTACTGGTGCCATGATGTTTATTATTTTTATTTTCTCATTCGATAATATAGCCGTCAGCGTCCTCTTCTGTAGAAATAATAGTGGTGTCTCCTAAATGATTTCTGTATTCTTCTCTGATCAATTCTTCAGCTTTAGATTGGGATATGGTTGAACAACCACTTAATATAAGCATAAGAGTTACACTGGCTAAGAAAAACTTAATCTTCATAAAGCAGCACCTTCAGTCCTCAGTTTTATCTTTCTACTTTGAATTATAATCGCTTACATTACTTATAGGAAGATAGATCAAAAATATTCCGGCTTTTTATTTTTTTGGAAAAAAATGAAAAACTCTCATACTTACGCAAAGGGTGACTATTTCCAGAAAAAATTTGCTTATTTAGCTGGTTCTATTAGCATCCAACAACAAAAACACTTTATTGGGGTCAATTGGGCAATAAAAAAGTTAGAGGTTGACAGATGATTGAATCATCTGTCAACCTCTCTTGTTATCATAACTTGTATTTATTTCTCTTAAACGAGCTGCTCCTTGTTCGTTTTCTAAAATATAGTGGGTACCATTCCGCCATCTGCTCGAATAACCGAACCACTAAAACTACTTGCTAGAGGACTACAAACAAAAGTAACTAAGCGACCTAATTCTTCTGCCGGAATAAATCGTTGAATTAAAGAAGCACTGCGATGTTCCGCCATGAAGCGACGTTCTTGTTCTTCAAAGCTTATGTTTTCTTTTCCATAAAGTTCTTCTAACATCCCGCTCACTCCTTCAGTTAAAGTCGGTCCAGGTAAAACAGTATTGACTGTAACCTGTGTTCCTTTGGTTTGGGTGGCTAGGGTTTTGGCTAGAGAAAGCTGCATGGTTTTAGTCATACTATAATGAGCCATTTCCCCAGAAGGCATTAACGCTTCTTCACTGGCAATAAAAACGATCCGTCCAAAATCAGCTTTGATCATATGCGGCAAATAGTGTTTCGCTAAAGTATTGCTGATCAGTACATTCGTTTTGAAAAAACGCAACCATTCCTCATCATCAATCTCATAATAATTCGTTGGTTTAAAAATACCTAAATTGTTGATCAACAGATCCACTTGCGGAAATTTCTCCATCAATTGATTGATTTCTTTTTTCTGGCTTAGATCGTAAACTGCACTTTGAGGATGAGTGGTAGGGAACTTTGTTTGAATTTCATCGATTACTGCCTCAACCCCTGCCTCACTACGACCGTTAATAATCACATTTACACCTTCACTGGCTAACTCTAGAGCGATGGCTTTTCCGATCCCCTTAGTCGATCCGGTTACAAGAGCGGTTAATCCAGTCATTTGCATTTTCATAGTCTACTCTTCCTTTCTAAAATTCAAAATTATCTGGGTCTGGTCCAATTCGACGATTTTGGTTTAGTGCTGTAATACTTGCAACTTCTTCTTCAGTTAAAGCAAAATCAAAGATATCTCTATTTTCAAGTAAACGACCTCTATTGGTTGATTTAGGAATTGTGATGACACCATTTTGTAGATCCCAACGTAAAATAATTTGGGCAGCTGACTTCCCATATTTTTGGCTCAATGCTAAAATTAAATCGTTTTGTAAAATTTCCCCATTCATCAAAGGAGACCAAGCTTCCATTTGAATATGTTTTTTTGTTAAATAACCCTTTAGTTCCCCTTGAGTTAACAATGGATGGTACTCCACTTGGTTAATAACCGGAGTCACAGTACTGTGTTTCGCCAATTCTTCTAAATGATGAACTTGAAAATTACTTACCCCAATACTACGAACCTTTTTAGCGGCATAAATTTTTTCCATTTCTTGCCATGCAGCAACATAGTGTTCTGCAACTGGCCAATGAATCAGATATAAATCCAAATAATCAACGCCTATTTTAGTTAAACTTGTTTCGTAAGCTTCTATTACTTTTTCACTACGTATATCTTCATTCCAAATTTTAGAAGTGATAAACAAATCTTCACGGCTAATTCCCGCTGCAGCGATCCCTTGACGAATACCTTCACCTACTGCTTCTTCATTGCCATAAATACTTGCTGTATCAATACTTCTGTAACCTGCAACAATAGCCGTTTTAATTGCCTCAACTAATTCTTGATAATCTTCCACCCGAAAAACACCTAATCCTAAAGTCGGCATCTCAACTCCGTTATTCAAAGTGACCATTTCTTGCATTTTCATAAATATTCCTCCAATTTTGTATTTACATTTGCCTAACATGTCGTTATTATAGACCCTATATAACTTAATGGAAAGTAGGTACTTTTTTGTGCTATAGGAACTAAAAAGTACCTATAAAAAAGGAGAGAAATAGAATAAAATGAAACCAGCGATTGTTTATGGTATTGGTGTTGAAGCTACCATTGAAGTAATTGGTGGAAAATGGAAACCAATTATTCTGTGTCATTTAAAGCATAATACTAGACGTCCTTCTGAGTTAAAACGCCTCATGCCCACAATTACCCAAAAAATGTTGACTCAACAATTACGTGAGTTAGAAGATTCTGGAGTGATCGATCGCACCGTTTATGAACAAGTTCCACCTAAAGTCGAATATTCTTTAAGCACTTACGGCCGCTCTTTGGAACCTGTTTTAGAATTATTATGTACTTGGGGCGAAGAACATATTGATCGCCGAAAAACACAATTTAATGAGAATATTATTTTAGAACATACTGAACTTTAACCTTTCAAATAGGAAAACAGATCATTAATCATGGCTGTTGCTCCAGATGAGTATGACTCAACTACGCACTGTTAAATTCTTTCTCGTATTTTATTTATAAAAGTACCCCTAAAGTTAGCCTTTAATTTAACTTTAGGGGTACTTGCATTATATTAGCTGCTTTTCATATATTGCGAACAGGATCACGAAGAATTGTACGCAGATTATCTTGAGGTGTTTTTGCTGTAAATGAGTCAAGATGAATTTCAAGATGAGGACCGCTGCGTCTTACTCCATTTTGTTCAGCATACTGCTCTAAATCAGCGAGAGTGCTGAATTCATCTGCAAAAGGGCCGTGATGCATGACTTGGATGACTGTTTGGGCTGGAATTGAAAAAGGTTCAAGGATATCGATATCAGAAGACGTCTTATATGAACTCGAACTAGCAGAAACGATCTCTTCAATTTTTTCCTTTGTTAAAAGTTGGGACGTTTTTGTCAGGATACGATATTCCAGCAATGATAACGGATTAGCAGTATAGAAATCAGCAATATTTACTGATTCAGCGCCTTTTGGATACCAATATTGAACTTCTATAATTGGAAAACCTATCTGTGCATCTAAAACTTTTAATAAGTCTGCAACCAAGGTTTTCTTTCGATAGAACTCAGCGCTTCCTGGAGCACCTTTCCCAAGAACTGATAAATAGTGGACAGCTTCTGTATGGACAATCTCTGGAGTGTTTGTTGCCGAATAGTGTTCAGTTGATTTAATCTCTGCCATTTAAAAGTCCCCTTATTAATTTGATAATCTTTTTTGGGTTTCTGTCAAAAAAGTATCTAAGACTTGTTCAACATTAATATTCGCTTGATCAGCAAGAATTGTAAGCCACCAAATATTTTCTCCGATTTTGTGTTCCAATAATTTCTCGTTATCTTCTCCAGTCGGCCAACTGCCTGTTTTATCCATGATCAACCGGCCTACTAAACCAGCGTCGGTCAAAAATGCTAGTGTATCTTGTTCGATCGTCCATTTTTTCCCCTGTGTTGCTTCCTCAATTCGATGATATTGCTCTCTAACCTCATTAGAACGTTGTATTAATTCATTGATATCCATCTTGTTTTCTCCTTTATTGTTAATTTACTTCCAAAGAACCGCAGCGAAAGAGACTTGTTCTGGAGGCAGTTTGTACATAGCTTGTATTCTGCTGTCTCTATTCTATTTAAGATCAGCGATCAGCTTTTCAATTTTTCCTGTCGGTGACAGAATGAACTGATAATATCCTGAAATCCCTTGATCTCCATTAGGAAAAATACCTTTAAACATAACCATTACAGTGACCACATTGTCTTCAATCTGATATTTTTTGATTTTCGTACTAGTCTTGTAATCAATAAAATAATCTCTGAAGTACTCTTTGATTTCTTCCTTACCTTCAAACTCCCTGCCGACTGACTGTTCATCGATGACACCATTTTCAGCAAAACAGTCGGCATATCCATTCTCGTCATAATTATTACTAGCTTCAATATAGTTTAATATAACCTCTGGCAATTGTTCTCCCATCCCGACACTTCCTTTCTTAATAATTGAAGTATACAAAGAAAAACATGACAATAGTCTGTCATGTTTTAATAATATTCAAGCATATTTTTTAATTCTTTTTTTAATCGTTGTTGGATTATATTCGGCGACAACACTTGCAAATCTTGCCCGAATGAAAGCAAATAGCCCTCTAGCCATTCGCCGTCATCGACTAAACAATTGACAAGATAATAGTTGTCATCGATCTTGCTGATTTGTTCTTGCGTAAATTCTTCAAATAAGCGATACCGCATCTTAGTATGAATTTTTAACGTTAGGGATATTGACTCAGCTGTTTTTTTATCATCCTGTTGTGCAGTTACGGGAGCAATGGTCCGTTGGGACTTGGATTCTGTAGAAACTATTGCAGTCTCGTGCATTCTATTTAATTTAAATAACCGCCAATCTTTTCTTTCAACGGAGTACCCCTTCAGGTACCATGCCTTATCTTTAAATATCACCTGGTAGGGATAGACTTTTCTTGATAGTTCTTCATTTTTAGAGTTCAGATAGTTAAAAGCAAGTAATTCAGATTGGAAAATGGCTTGCTTTATCAAAGCTAATGTCGACCTTTGTTCTTGACTATTACTCCAATTCGTAGGATCAATTGCAATCCAAGAAATAGGTTTTTTTTGAAAAATTGCGGATAGTTTATCCAACGTTTCTTGATCGCTTTGCCCAACTCCTACTAAACTTTGCAATGAGGATAATATGTCTATCTGCTCGTCCTCTGAAACTAAGGTGTTGTTTATTCTAAACTGGGGCAACAAAGAAATCCCGCCATTCCTCCCTTGACTAGCATAAATTGGGATACCGGCTTCTGACAGATTATCAATATAGCGATAAACAGTCCTTACTGAAACTTCTAATTTATCGGCTAACATTTTCGCTGACAGCTTTTCATTACTCATTAATAAATAGACCATTTGAAACAAGCGATTTGATTTCATATAAACACACTTTCATTTTGAATTTTAAAAAATTGCTTACATCTTCTTTTATGGGTTTTAATACTGATTCCAATCTTATGTTCAATTATCTTGTAACTTCTTGATTGTCTTGATTGATAGCTAAAAATATTTGTAATTATTAATCCTAAAATTAGAAAAATCCTAATAATTTTTTCCATATCAACTACCTCCCAACAGCAATCAATATAATTTCTATTTTATATTCCATTCAAAATTCTTCTAAACCTTTGTTTTATATTACTATTTTAATTCTTGAAGTACACTGTAAACTTTTTATGAAGGTCATCTATGAACATAATGTTCAGGATATACCTTTTTATTTGGAAGAAAAAGAACATGAGAACCTTAATGGATGAGTAACCGCTTCTCTCAATCATTTTCATATATAATCTAATTATCAGATACTATAGGAGGTTTTTTTATGTTAACAATGGCTTATATCGGCAACGGAAAAAGTACGAATCGCTATCATTTACCTTTCTCATTAAAAACAGAGAACGTTAAAGTGAAGACGATCTATTCTCGTCATGAAAACAGCTCATGGGATAAGGTTCCTGGAGTCCACTACACAACGAATTTAGAAGATATTTGGAATGATCCGGAAATTCAATTAGTGGCAATTTGTCTTCCAAGTTCATTACATTTTGAATTTGCAAAATTATCACTAGAAAATGGAAAAAACACACTAGTGGAAAAACCTTTTACCGAAACTGCTGAAGAAGCAAGAGAACTATTTGAGTTAGCAAAATCAAAAAATTTACTCGTTCAATGCTACCAAAACAGACGCTACGATTCAGATTTTCTGACCGCTCAAAAGATTATCGAAAGCGGCGTTATAGGTGAATTGCTAGAAGTTGAAATGCATTATGATTATTTTAGACCAGAAGTTCCAGAAAACAGCACAGAATTTTCAGCAGCTTCAAGCTATTTATATGGACATGGGTGCCATACAATCGATCAAGTTCTTTCCTACTTCGGAGATCCAGATTCCATCCATTATGATGTAAGACAATTATTGGGTCCTGATCGAATGAATGATTACTTTGACTTGGACTTTTACTATTCAAAAATAAAGGTTTCTGTTAAATCAAGCTACTTCAGAATAAAACCGCGACCAAGCTTTGTTCTGTATGGTAAGAAAGGCATGTTCATCAAGCACGATAAAGATAGACAGGAAGAACACCTAAAATTATTCTATATGCCGACTCATGCTGATTTTGGTATAGATACCCCAGATCATTATGGTACTGTGACTTATATGGATGCTGATGACCTTTATCATGAAGAAAAAGTCATTTCAGAAACTGGGGACTACAGTCGTGTTTATGAAGGATTATACGAGGCTATTATAAAGGGAAAAGATAAAACAGTGAAAGATGAAGAAACGATTCGTCAACTAGAGATACTTGAAGAAGGTATTCAAAGTATTAAATACTAACTTATCCATTCATTTAAAAAATCAAGAATCACTCAACTAAGAAAGAAGGTTTATAATGAAACTCGCCATTATAGGTTCTGGAATGATCGTAAATGATTTTTTGACTATGGTCCGTGATGTTCCAGGGATTCAATTAGAGGCAATTGTAGGAACCGATAGAAGTATTGAGAAAATGAAGCTTTTAAAAGACAAATACGGCATTCGTCAAGTCTCAACTAATTATTCTGATTGTTTAAACGATCAGAATATCGATACTGTTTATATCGCATTGCCCAATCATTTGCATTTTTCTTTTGCTAAGCAGGCCATCCTGAGTAAAAAAAATGTTATTTGTGAGAAACCCTTTACCTTGAACTTAGCCGAAATGAAAGAACTGAGAGAACTAGCTTCAGCAAACAAAGTCATGTTGTTAGAAGCTATCACCAATCAATACTTAACCAATTATAAAAAGATAAAAGAAGCCATAAGTACTATTGGGGATATTAAAATTATTGAATGTAATTATTCACAATATTCATCAAGGTATGATGCCTTCAAAAAAGGCGAAGTGTTACCGGCTTTCAATCCTAAAATGGGTGGCGGAGCTTTAATGGATATTAATATTTACAACATTCATTTTGTAACGGGTATTTTTGGGGAGCCACAAAAAGCAAACTATTTGGCAAATGTTGAAAACGGAATTGATACTTCTGGCATCTTGAGTCTTGATTATGGGGATAAAAAAGTAGTCTGTATAGGTGCTAAAGATTCTACAGCTCCGATACGAACCATTATCCAAGGCAATAAAGGTGCTGTCATTATTGAAGGGCCTACTAATGCTATAGACAGCTTTACTGTAATAGACAATCAACATAAGAGTGAACTATTTGATTTTAAAGTTCATACACATCGGATGTATGAGGAATTCATTGAATTTGAAAGAATCATTAGAGAATCTGACTTTGAAACTATGACAAAACACTTGGATCACAGTGAACTAGTCATGTCTATTGTAGATAAAGGATTAGAAACTGCAGGTATATCATTAGGCTAAATTTTTAAAGTGAAAAACAGGCGCTTTTTCAATGTATGGACGGGTCAAAGTTCTTCTGACAAAATTCCATTTTGAATGAGTGACTGTTTTTCTTTTAAGTTTTCCACATTTGTTCTATATTCTTTTGCATATAAAATAGAATACAACGTGTCTAATACATATTGAAAAGCAACTTGTGACGCAAAAGTCCCTACCTTTACAAAATCATATTCTTCTTGGACTACCACTATCGTTTTGGCAGCTAAATTTATCAAATCAGATTCTGTATTTCCCGTTATCAAAATAGTCGGGATTTTTTTGTTAGAAAAATGTTGTAACATACGTTTATATTGTGGGCTAGTTCCACTATAAGATAGAAACAGAGCACAGTCTTGTGGAGTAAGGTTAGAAGCATTCCAGGCCTCATCGGCATATTCTTCAGAAATAATAGCAAATCGATTGATCTTGACTAACTTATTTTGAAAACTTCTTGCTCGTACTTGTGAATCACCACGCGAAAACAGAAAAATGTGCTTAGCTTTGAACAGTATTTCTGCCACTGATTGCAGCAGCTCTTCATCGAATTGATTCAATGTTTTTTTTATCGTATCAATCGTTAAATTAGCGATATTCTTAGCAATATCCATAGTCAAATCTTCTGGTTTAAAAGGGAAATTGGCATCCACTTCACTAGGCAAATGCAGTTGGCTGTAAACTACTCCTGAAACAGCGTCCTTAAAACTTCTGAATCCATCATAGCCCATTTTCTTACAGAGACGGATGATCGTCGAATGAGAAGTATACGTTAATTTTGCCAGATCCTCAATATATATTGTAGGGATCTTGGTGATATTCTGGATAATATAATCGGCTATCCTCATTTCTGTATTTGTAAAGTTCGTTTGATCTTTCAACTTAGTTAATACTTGCACCAAATCCAACCACTCCTTTATAACTTGATTCTATATTATTTAGTGAACGTTTACTAACTTTAAGGCACTGATACTTGTTTTCCAAATGATAATTTGCTATAGTTAGATTGTAATTAATACAATTAAACAACTATTATGAAATGGAGTGATTAGGATAATGAGTATTGATTTTAAAGATCATGGCAAAAAACCTTATGTTGTAAATATTGAAGATGCTACAGTGCAAAATGATAACTACCGTACAACGATATGGACAGGTGCTAAATTACAAGTAACCGTCATGACTATTCAACCAAACGATGATATTGGCCTAGAAGTTCATCATGGAATTGATCAATTTATTCGCATCGAAGAAGGACAAGGGCTATGCCAAATGGGACCTTCTGAAGATGACTTAAATTTTGAACAAGTTGTTTCTGAAGATGAAGCCGTATTGGTTCCAGCAGATATGTGGCACAATATTAAAAATACTGGTGACAAACCATTAAGATTATATACCATTTATGCGGGTCCTGATCATGTTGAAGGAACTATTCACCCAACTCATGAAGATGCAGAAAATGATCCTAATGAACACTAAAAAAAGCCTCGCTGTATAAAGAATTTTATACAGCGAGGAAAAAACTAAAAGATTAAACCAATAAAAGTGTGTGAGCCTATCGGAAATCCCAATAGGCTCACACACTTTTATATTTTTTATTAACGCAACAAACGCAATCCATTCAAAATAACTAAAATCGTCGATCCTTCATGGAAGACAACTCCTACCGGCAAATCTAAATAACCTAAAAGGTTTAAAATCATCAATAGGATGATCACACTGATAGAGAAGAAAATATTTTGTTTAATAATTCGGTTCAATCGTTTGCTTAAGTGATAACTATAAAGCAATTTAGCTAAATCATTTTTTACAATCACCACATCCGCTGACTCTATCGCCACCGATGACCCGCTACCCATAGCAATACCGATATCTGCATTCGCTAACGCAGGTGCATCATTGATTCCATCTCCAACCATGCCTACCACCTTTTTATTTCGCTGACTTTTCAAGATATGTTTAATCTTATCTTCTGGAAGACAATTGGCTACATAATCATTTACTTTGACTTTCTTAGCAACTTTCGAAGCAACCATTTCATTGTCTCCAGTCAAAAGTACAACTTGAATACCTTCTTTTTGAAAACCAGCTACTGCTTCGATTGCCTCATCCCGAATTTCATCAGAAAGAGAAATGTATCCAACAATTTCATTGCTTTTCGCCACAAAAATCGTCGTATTTTCTTCAACTGCTTTACCAAGATAATAATTTTTATCAGGGTACCCACTAAATGTACTTGGTTTCCCTATTTCAATTGCTCCTTTTCTAACACCTTGTCCTGCTATTTCCTCCACAGGTTCTGAAGTATCAATGTCTGTAAAGTTTCTGTTTTCAAAAGCTGCCACAATAGCATTAGCTATTGGATGGTTAGATTGTTGTTCCATATAAACTACTTCATTCAAAATGTCTTCTGGAACTTCATAATTTAATACTCTGAAATCACCAAATGTCAGTGTCCCCGTTTTATCACTATATAAAATGTCCATCGTATTCAAAGACTCCATTGCTGCTCCGCCTTTAACTAACACCCCATTTTTTGCTCCATTACTGATAGCACTTAATGTTGCTGGTGTAGCAGAAGCAACCAAAGCACATGGGCTAGCAACGGTTAATAAAACCATCCCTCTATAAAAAGCGTCCTCAAAGCTATACTCGTTGAAATAATAAAGACTCGCAATGAATAATGGGACCATAATTAAAACAACTAGTACGTATTTCGTTTCAAAACGATCAATAATTTTAGATATTTTCGAAGGGCTTTTCTGTGCTTCTTCTACCATTCGTATAATATTTGAGAAGACGGTTTGGTCACTCGTTGTATTCACTTCAAGATGAAAGGCATTTCCTTCATTGAAAGTCCCAGAAAATACTTCGGCTCCCTTTTCTTTTTCAACAGGCATTGATTCCCCAGTAAGGCTGGATTCATTGATTTGCGTTTTTCGGTCGGAATACCCATCAATGGGTATCTGTGCTCCTTTTGAAACGACTACAATGTCACCAACTTTTAACGATTCAGTGGGTACTTCACTCACTTCACCATTTTCTTTTAGCAATTGCGCTGTAGAAGGCACATGAGATAGCAACTCAGAAATAGCACTTTTGGATTTATTGGTTGCATAGGATTCTAGAGCTTCTGAGCCAGCAAAAATAAGCAGTAATACAGCTCCTTCTGATTCATAATGAATCAAACATGCACCTAATGCGGCTAAAACCATTAGCAAATCAACATTTGGAGCTTTAGAATGAATTGTTTCTGTCACCGCTTTTTTAGCTGAAAAGAACCCTAAAAAGAAAATGGCCACATAAAAAGAAAGTGAACTATAAAAACCTCCCATCGTATTTAAAATAAATCCAATAATTGTAAAAAAGACTCCAATGACTAAAAACTGTCCTGAACGCGTATTGCTTAAAAACTTCCACATTTTCCTCTTCCTTTCTGTAATTTTTTTTAAGTTAGTGGTTAGATTTTCCCTCCTTAATAAAAAGTAAAAATAAAAAAGGCACACCTATAGGACAGTAGTACTGTCCCACAGGTGTGCCTTTTTGGCACTACTCTGCTATCACACATGTGTGATCCGGCCGCATGAACCTCTAAGAGTTCACCGCCTGTTCAGATTTAATTGGCTCTCATTCTTACATTAACGATAAGACAGAAGAGCAAGTTAAATTAGATTTATATACATTTATAATACCATTTACTAATTGAAGTATCAACGGTTACTCCACTGTGTAAAATAGTCTTTTTTTATAAACAAGCTGCGGGAAAACTTTTACCCCATTTCCTGAGAAATCTCTTTTGCGACTTTCAAATTTGTGAGATACTACTAAGCGTGATTGATAATGGAGGGAACAACATGATTTATATAAAAGAAGCTATTTTACATATTTTTGATGTGAACAGCAACGAGCCTATCTTTTCATTTGCTGGCTTGGATATTTCGGAAAAATTCACCATGGACTACATCCATGCCATGATTGAAAAGGTAGAAGATTCAGACAACATGAAAAAAGGGGTTTTAACAGAAAACAACCCTTTGATCCCCGCTTTTTCTACTCTTCAAGATAACTTTGTGGAGACTACAAAAGCATTAGCGGAAAAGTTCTTTTCCATCACAAAACTTAATCCAGAGATACCGCCAGCTGATTTATTGTGCGTTTATTTCACTTTGGATGAAGTACCTTGTTTAGGGCTTTTCAAATTAAATTATTCGGACAGTGTAACTCACTATGTGTCTTATGAAACAGAACAACTCACCAACCAGTTGATGATCAACCGCTCAATCTTGCCGAGTGCTCGCCAAGCTATCCAAGAAGGTTTGGTCTTAAATTTGAACAACATGGAATACCATGTGATTGAGAAAAAACATTTGATCGATGAATTAGGGGAAAAAGTCTTTTACTTCACCGAGATGTTTTTAGAAGATAAACCTCAACCGAGCCTGAAAGAAAATATCTCGATCATCAAAAAAGCCGTTCAAAAAACCAGCAAAGCTTTTAATGAGGAAGAGTTCCAAGTACTCGCCGAAACGAAAGATGCGCTTGTCTATAGTATGACCGAAGAAAACGTCATTGATAACCAAGTGATTGCCGAGGCCCTTTACGGAGATAATCACGCTAAAAAAGAAAAATTCTTTGAAGAAGTAACGGAAATGGGATACGTTGACCGTGCTCCAGCTGAAGTTGCTGTAGCTGGTCCTAAGTATTCCAAACAAAAATTCCGGTTAGATAATGGGATTGAAATCAGTATCCCGATAGACTTGTATAAAGATCCTGAAGTCGTCGAATTTATCAATAATCCAGACGGCACCACATCCGTGATGATTAAGAATATTGAAAAAATCAAAAATCTATTCTAAGAAATCTTCCTTTGTATGAGCTTTTCACTGCTTAGTACAAAGGAAGATTTCTTTATTTCGGCAACGATTATTTATCGATTTCTTCTAAGTTTTCATATAACTGTGGATACTCATGGCACTTCATATTTCTAGGTGTACATATTTCTCTTCCGAATGAGATCATGGATTGGTGGGCTCTTCCCCAGTATTTTGCTGGGATAATTTCTGTCACGCGTTCTTCGATTTGTTTGGGTGTCGCGTTTTCTTCTACTATTTCGTGATGTTTACAGACTCTCGCGACATGTGTATCGACTGCAAAAGCATCTTGGTTAAAGGCAACGTTCAATAAAATATTGGCTGATTTAGGTCCGATCCCCGTTAGTGTTTGCAGTTCTTCACGAGTGTTTGGAACTACTCCATCAAATTTTTCAAGTAATTGGCAGCTGCTTTTATAAATATACTTTGCTTTATTCCGGTAGAGCCCGACTGTTCTTATGTACGATTCAATTTCTTCAGGCGAAGACTCGATAACCGCTTGAGGATTTGGATAACGCTCGAATAACTGGTCTTTTACTTTAGCGACTGATTCATCTGTTGCCTGAGCACTTAATATGACGACCATCAACAATTGAAAGGGATTTTGATAACGCATTGTTGGGATAGCATCGGGATAGAGTTTCATTATTTCATAGATAACGTGTTGAGCAGCTTCTTTTGTCAGCATAGGCGTTCCTTTCTCTGATTCTTTTTTTTTAAATATACCATATTTTCAACAACACTAAAATCAAGTTTATTAGTGTCCCTCTTTTCTATGAAGCCAGAAACATAAGGATAGTTTTGCTTTGAAATCAAGGTTGTCAAATTCCACACTTTCTAAGATTCAATGGTTCTTTAACACCGCCAGCTACGGTATAATAGAAAAAACCAGCTTCTCAAAAATACACCTAAGGAGGGGCCTTGAGATGAGACAGAATCGCGAAGAAATGCTCAATGATTTGTATAACCTGATCCTCGATCCTGCTACTAGGGAATGGGAGCGATCGTTACTCTTGTCAGCTAAAAACGCCTTAGAAGATGGTGCGCATTTTGATATCCAGCTTTCAAAGCTTGAAGCCGATCTGCGTCCACTGGCTTTGAGAAATAATCTGACTCCTGATGTGACAGATTTTTATAATAAAATTACGAATACTGGTACTGCTGACACTCCATTTGACCTTGCAAAACACTCCATTGATGACCCAGTTTACCAAGATTCTGCCTTATTTGCAGGCGGCTGTTTTTGGTGCATGGTAGAACCTTTTGAAAACCGTAATGGTATTATTTCCGTTTTATCTGGATATACGGGCGGACATATAGACCACCCTACTTATGACCAAGTGAGCGGTCAATACACAGGTCACGTAGAGGCAGTGGAGATTATTTTTGATACGAGGATCATACAATACGCTGATCTAGTGGAACTTTATTGGCAATTGACAGATCCAACAGATGCATCCGGTCAATTTCAAGACCGAGGCAGTCAATATCGGCCAGTCATTTTTGTAAAAAACGAACAACAACGCCAGATCGCTGAAGCCTCCAAGCAGCGATTAGCCGATTCTGGCAAATACAATAAGCCGATTGTTACATCAATTGAATCTGCCACTGTCTTTTGGCCGGCAGAAAACTACCATCAGCAATTTTATAAAAAGAATCCTAAACGGTATAAAAGAATCGAGCGGTCTCGCCGACAATTTTTGGCGTTTCAACGTTTACAAGGTAGACTTCGGACTAAAAACAGAAAATCCAAAAGAGAAACTGAATAAGTTGAAGGATATTTTAGAGGATGCAATTTCCGTCTGTTTCTTCACTATGTTTTCAACATAAAGATACCCCAAGAAGTAGACTGAAACTGACTACTCTTTGGGGTACTTTATTTTTAAAATGACTACAACTTACTGACCGCTTCTTCAACAGCTGTATTACCAGCCAAGACTTCAAATTCTTTGTTGATTGTGTTGTCATTGCGGAGTACAGAAATCAATGTTCGAGCTACATCTTGACGAGGAATCTCGTTGATGTCTTGCCCCATGCCCACTTTGATTTGATCGGTACCAGCCGTATCCACTAGCATACCTGGATGAACGATCGTCCAGTCTAGTTGAGTACGGTTTTTTAACCATTCATCAGCATAGTTTTTGGCGATCGTATAGATTTGCAGATCATTTTCTTTTGCCATTTCCTCACGACCTGTACGGAAAGTGCTGACCATAACAAAACGCTTGACGCCTGCTTGTTCTGCAGCGGTCATGGCTTTAACAGCTCCGTCTAAGTCGATCAACACGGTTTTGTCGAGACCGCTTCCTCCTGCACCTGCACTGAAAACAACTGCATCGACATCTTTCATCGCTTCAGCCAACTCATCTATTGAGTTTTTGACCAAATCTAAGAGAACGGTTTGGATACCTCGTTCTTCGAAAAATCCAGCTTGTTCAGCCTTACGTATCATGGCGATTTCTTCAATAGAGCTATCCTCTTTTGCAAAATCAGCAAAGTGATGAGCTACTTTTCCATTGGCACCTATAACGAATACTTTCATTTGAAATCTCCTCTCACTATTTAATGAACTAATTTCAGCATAGCATGTGTCAGCTAAATTTTCCATTAATTGGAAACGCATGGTTTTTTCCTACGTAGAAACTATTATGATTACTTGTTTTTGTATTGCGAACTAAAGACCGGCATGATTTGATCGTCGCCATAAGTTTCGATAAGAGGCAATTCATTCAACGTTTTCATGTCTTCCTCAGAAATCGTAAAATCGATCGCCGCATTATCTTTCATATGGTCTTTGCTGATAGATTTAGGCAAAGCAACAGTATCTAATTGAATAACATAGCGGATGCTTAATTGAGCAGGTGAGACCTCATATTTTTCAGCCATCTTTTTAACAACAGGATGGTCAAGGATCGCACCATGAGCAATTGGCGAGTAAGCTTCAACAACAATATTTTGGCTTTGACTGTACTCGATCACATCTCTAGGAACATTTGTGATATGAGCAAGGATTTGATTTACCATTGGTTTGACTTTGCCGTTATGGATCAGGTTTTCCAAATCAACTTGTTCAAAGTTGGAAACACCTATTGCCCGCAATTTTCCAGCTTCATAAGCTTCTTCCAAAGCACGCCACGCTTCTAGATTGCCTTCGAAGTAATGGTTTCCGTCACGGAAGTTAGCCCAAGGTTGCGGACTATGGATAATCATTAAATCAATATAATCCATATTCAAGCGTTCCAGAGATTCATCGATGGCTTTGACAGCTTCACCGTAGTTTTTGATATCGCCTTCGAGTTTTGTGGTGACAAAGATCTTTTTACGGTCGACACCAGACTCTTTGATGCCTCGACCTACACCTTTTTCATTTCGATAAGATTCAGCCGTATCGATATGACGATAACCCAGATCAAGGGCATCTTTGACAACTTGAACCACTCTTTCATCATCAATCATCCAAGTTCCTAAACCCAATTTAGGAATCTCAACTCCATTTGATAATGTATACATTTCATTTAATACCATTTGTTTGCCTTCTTTCTATACTTACTTATTTTTTGACAGAATAGCGGATCCATACTGTTCCGTGTTCCAATGTTTCAACAGATTCCAATTGGAAGGCTGTCTCTTTGATTTCGGTATAAGGTTCTTTAGCGACGAAGAACCGATGTCCGCTCGGATCTCCATTTGCGATAGGTGACAAGATGACGCTGACTTCATCGACTAGGCCATTCTGTACAAATGACCAATTGAGTGTTCCGCCCCCACCGACCATCATTCGTTCGATACCGAATAAATTGTAAAACTTGTCCAGCATGACTTCATAGTCGATCTGGTCTTTTCCGGCAATGATATACGATATTCTTTTCTTTCTAAGGAAATCTTTATATGCGTTTGATGCTTTTTCTGTTAAGACTTCTACAACAGGAGAATCGATACCGCCATAAGCGGAAAAATTTTCTTCAAAAGCCAGTTCTCCTCGTGCATCAATGGACAAATAATACATCGGTGCATCTCGATCTGCTGCATAATCCCCTTCAGGAACAGGTGCTGCATTCTCATTCAACTTTGGTGTTTTATAATGCGTCATATTGTCTTCCGTTGTTGTTTTACCGTTCAAATAGCCTTGGATGCCGAATCGCTGTTTTTCAGGAGTGATAGAAATTTCCTGATATTGACGGCTAGCTTCTTTAAATTCGGGCAAGTCCATAATGTCTAGATTGCCATCGATAGAGGTGTGGGTATGGATAATCACATAAGGTTTATTCATCTTTTCATTCTCCTCTTATTTATCGTTTTAATCAATTTCTTTAATGATTCTCGCAGGTGTGCCTGCAACGATCACATTATCTGGTACATCTTTCGTAACGGTAGCATCTGCTGCAACGATAGCATTTTTACCGACAGTTACACCAGCCAAAATCGTTGCATTTGCACCGATCCAAGCATTCTCTTTGATGCGAATCGAATCTACTATTATCCCTCTTCTTTTTACTGGGTCAACTAGATGGTTCACTGTTAGCAAACGAGCGCCAGGACCGATCAATACATGATCTTCAAGGTAAATACCGCCTAAGTCAACGAAAGTAACATTTTGATTGAGAAAAATATCTTTCCCAAATGAAATATGTTTCCCGAAATCTGTGTAAAAAGGCAGAGAAACCGTAACCGAAGAATCGATCGATTCACCTGTGATTTCTTCAAGCGATGCGATCACGTCTTCTGGAGCATGGTAACCTGTATTCAATTCCATCACTAATCTTTCATTACCTGCCTTTTGCTCATGTATTTCTTCAAAAAGCGGGGAATCTTTTACAATTTCTTTTTTAATGATTCGATTTAATAAATCTTTCATCATCATTAGCCACCTATCCAATTATTTCTTGTTATTTCCATCATACTAGGCTAAACCTAACTTGGCTAATACCTATACTTCATACTTAGCTATTCTTTTTAACTATAACTAAAGAAGTTTTTTGGGGGTTTCCCGTAGATTGAATTTTTTTGACAGAATGACAAGATAAATAATCTTTATCTACCTTATGGAGAACATTCTTGTGCTCACAAGTCAGGTATAGGAGATAAACCTGACTTACCGTAATGATTTTATGACCCACAAGTAAAGTAATTTTTTTACTTCTTCATGTTTTGCCATTTTACATTCCCCTATCTTATTTGTATTCGACCCACTAATTTTCAATACCTATGTCTGCCTTATAAACTTATAGAGCTCACCGATTACTCAACACTGAGAAACGATAAGCTCCTTTTTTATTCTTAAATAGCACCCGTAACTTTATGCGGCAAATAAGGTTCTTCTAAATAAGCGATTTGCTCTTGTGTCAAAACAATGTCAGTCGCTGGTATGGCATCAAGTAAGTGGCTTTCTTTTGTTGCGCCAATGATCGGTGCAACAACTTGGTCTTTTTGAAGCAGCCATGCTAATGCAATCTGTGCTCTCTTCGCTCCATGAGTTTCTGCTACTTCGGCCACACGTTCTACGATCATTTTATCTTGTTCTTCTGTTTGGTCATATTTGGACTTCGCTGTCGTATCGGTGATAAATCGTTTTGTCTCTGCGCTCCAATCTCTTGTCAGCCTGCCAGCAGCCAATGGACTGTATGGAGTAACTGCGATTTTTTGGTCCTCGCATAAAGGAAGCATCTCTCTTTCTTCCTCACGATACAACAGGTTCAAATGATTTTGCATAGAAACAAACTTGGTCCAGCCATTTTTTTCTGCCACTGCTTGAGCTTTAGCAAATTGCCAAGCATACATAGCTGAAGCACCAATGTATCTTGCTTTCCCTGACTTCACTATATCATGCAGCGCTTCCATTGTTTCTTCAATTGGCGTATTGTAATCCCAACGATGAGTAATATATAAATCTACATAATCCATATCAAGACGCTCTAAACTTTGATCGATTTGATGAAAAAGAGCTTTTCTGGACAGCCCGCCGCTGTTAGGAGCTTGTTTCATTTTCATATAAGCTTTTGTAGCGACGACAATTTCATCACGATTGGCATACTCATTAAGAGCTTTTCCAAGAATTTTCTCGCTTGCACCATAAGAACAAATATTGGCTGTATCAAAAAAGTTGATCCCTAGATCCAAAGCCTTTTTAATGACTGGTTTACTTTCGTCTTCTTTCAAGACCCATTCATGAAAACCACTATTCGGATCCCCAAAACCCATGGCACCTAAACAAATTGGCGAAACATCCATACCTGTATTCCCAAATTTCACATATTCCACTCTAATTCCTCCTAAACTGAATTTTGATCGTTGCAAGTCTTACTTTAGCTCTTGGAGTTCACTCCAAGTCAAGGAAAAAGAACTCTAAATTCAAAGAATTCTTTTTATTTCTATTCTATTAGAGGGAATATAGCCTCCAAATAATTTAATCCATCGCTTTATATTGTTCTACAGATTTTATCTCAACTTTTCCAACTGACTCTTCTTCTAAAAGATTCAGTCGTTTAAAAAGAGGCCGCAATTTGGCCATGAAGAATCCCATCAAGGGTGCAAATAGCAGCATACCTATGATCGTACCTTCTCTTAAAGTTAGAGGAAGTGAGAAACCAAAAGTAAGAATCAGTACGACCGTGACACTGATGAAATCCATTCCTTGTCTGATTTTTGGAAAATCAAATCTGGTAGCTTGCGAGATAGCCATACAGAAACCTTCTAAAGCAAATGTCACCACATTGAGCACCATCACTGCGCTCACAAGCAGCGCCATGAGGACAAGTGCCCCTAACAGTAAGAAAAGGTTGACCATGTAGCTGTCGATCGTAATCGGCCCCAACACATCATACAAGAAGAAATTGATAATGGTCCCTAAAAAAACGTTCAAAGGCAACTGCAACAACTGAATCCATTTGAAATTCTTTTTTAAGATGAGGATCTGCCCTAAAACACAGAGACTATTGAACACCATTCCAATGGTCCCGATTTTTATGCCAGACAGATAAGATACTGACTGAGCCATAGCATCCCAAGCTCCAACGCCGATGGCTGCTTTTAGGGAAATAGACGCTCCCATACCAACCATAACCATTAAGACGGTTAAAAGAGTCACCCTTTTTAGTTGTTTCATGCACATCCTCCATTCTATCTGAATAACCAGAGTCAAAATAAAAGCAGTCGAATTCTACATTACAATCAATAAAAGCCCTCTTTATCAGAGTAGTCTATTCAAATCCTTTTTTAGTAGGGAGAAGAACGATTTCACTAACTGTCACCGTTTCCGGTGTTCCGATGGCATAAATCACTGCGTCCGCAACATCGCTGGATTTCAACCCGATTTTGTGTTGAAGATCCTCTGTCCATTTGCGGCGTTCCGGATCATTAATTGTATTATGGAGTTCCGTATCCACAGTCCCTGGAGAAATGACCGTACTACGAATATTGTTTTCTCGCTCTTCTTGGCGCAAGCCTTCCATAATAGCAATGACCGCCGTTTTTGTCCCGCAGTAAACTGCTCCGCCGGGGAATACCATATGTCCAGCTTCAGAAGAAGTGGTGATGATGTGACCAGATTGCTGTTGCTTCATGATTGGAAGGACAGCAGCTATCCCGTTCAATACTCCCATCACATTGATATCGATTGTTTGCTGCCATTCTTCGTATCGTTTTTCTGCTAACGGAGCTTGAGGCATGACTCCTGCATTGTTGAAAAGGACATCTACTCGTCCGTATTTTTCAAGCGCTAAATCTACTACTGCCTGAGCTTGGTCTTTATCAATGACATCTGCGACCGCATAAGAAATATCTGCGTTCGGTAAGGATTCAACTAGCGTTTTCAAACGGTCTTCTCTACGAGCTGCAACAACTAGCTTAGCTCCCATTTCTGCAAGCTTTTGTGCTGTAGCTTCTCCAATACCGCTTGAGGCTCCCATAATAATGACGACTTTGTCTTGAATAGCAAACATTATTTATGACTTCCTTTCTTTTTTCACTTAAAAAAGCGCCTTCATTCTAATTCATATGGCACTTCAATTTCACAGCTCTTTACTGTCATTATATAGGAGGTTCCCTTATTAACAAGACAATCAAGTAAACATCAAATGTCGTTTACAATTTATTTACAAAATCAAACTTTTTTGTAAACGCTATTTACGTGAGCTATACTAAAAAAGGGTGATAAAAATGCTGTTAACAGAAAGAATGAAAGAAAAGATTTTCTCTCCTTCAGAAGAAGCCATTATTGACTATATGTTTGATCAACGGGGAGATATTCGAGATAAAACTACAAAGCAAATAGCTGCAGAAACCTATACCCATCCTTCAACATTGATACGTGTTGCCAAAAAACTGGGGTATCAAGGATGGGTGGAGCTGAGAAACGTCTTTAGTGAAGAAGTCAGCTATTTGAATAGTCCCTTTAAAGATATAGAGGCTAATTATCCTTTTGAAGAGGATGATTCGGTTCTTACCATCGCAAATAAAATAGCCGCACTAAAACAAACGACCATCAGCGACACTTTGTCTTTGCTCAATAAAGATGAGTTGCAAAGAGCCGCAGAATTGTTGAATCAAGCAAAAGAGATCAAAATATTTGCGATAAACAATAACTTATTTCTTTGTCATGACTTCAAATCACAGATGACCCGTATCGGAAAAACAGTCCATCTTTGTACTGTAGATCAAGGGTATGAGGCAGTCAATTGTGATCCAAATACTTGTATCATCCTCATCTCTTACACGGGAGAAACTAAAGAGATCGTCCATTTGCTGCCGATTTTAGAAAGCAGAAAAACGCCGATCATTGTGTTGACCAGCATTGGTGATAATACATTAACGAAGCAGGCTGATTGCGTCCTTCGTATGACCACGCGTGAAAAGCTGTATTCCAAAATAGGAAGTTTTAGTTCGAACAGTTCGATCTCTTTCCTTTTGGATACTCTTTATGGCTGTGTATTCTCCAAGGATTACCGCAATAACTTAGACCATAAAATCAACATCTCAAAATACTATGATCAACGTCAGAGTTTCAATAAAGTCATTGATGAAGAGTAAATCTTTAACCAGCAATAGGAGCAAGTCAGCAAAAAAAAAAGTATTCTGCTAATTTGGAAGCTGTTCTCACTTTTTTGCGTTACCTATTGCATTGATTATTTGGATAAAGGGAACGCAAAACTAAGTTACGTTCCCTTTAAAGGCAGATGATCTCAAAAAAGGAACGCAAATCGGATTTGCGTTCCTTTTTTGGCTTGAATTTTGACTAAAGGGCACGCAAATTGACTTTCGATCGTTTAGAAGCAGCGTAACCAAATTGCAGGATGCTTTCTTTTTAGATAGACCTTCTAGGTCACAGATATATTTGATGTTGATGTAGTTGTTGCTTTCTCGCGATTTTGTTTGCCGTTCAATTTGTAACTCAACAACCTCATTCCGTTAAAAATAACGACTAAGATACTGCCTTCATGCACCAACATTCCGATAGACATATTCATCCATTCGCTGAAGAAAACACTGGCCAGTAAGACTAAGACCACACCAACTGCGATAAGGATATTTTGTTTCATATTCCGTGCAGTGGCTTTTGTCAATCCTAAGGCATGAGGCAAGCGGCTGAAATCAGAGTTCATCAAGACAACATCCGACGTTTCAATCGCCACATCTGTCCCGCTCCCCATTGCAATTCCGATATTCGCCAAAGCTAATGAAGGACTGTCGTTAACACCGTCTCCAACAAAAGCGACGATTTGCCCCTGTTGTTGTAAGTGTGCGATATGCGCTGATTTGTCTTCGGGCAGCATATGACCATGCGCCTCTGTTAATCCCAATTCACGCGCCACCACATCCACCGTCCCTTGGTTGTCCCCCGAAAGAACAACTAAGTTTTTCACACCTAACTTTTTCAATGCTTGCAACTCTTTTTTGACTCCCACACGGATCTGGTCGCGAATGCCCATCAGGATCTTCAATTCGCCATCGACCGCTGTCAGAACAAGCGAATTCCCGTTTTGTTCAAATCGCCTTACATCTGCTTGCGCTTTATTATTGAGCATCACGTTTTCTTTTTCCATTAATGCTACATTACCCACAGCTACCCGCTGGCCATCCACATTGGCTACGATACCGTCGCCTTTGACAACTTCTGTCCCTTCTACTGTCGAAAACGTCGTTTCTCCTATTTCTTGCAAGACGGCTTTTGCGAGCGGATGATCGGATTCGCGTTCTACGCTGGCCAAATACTCAAGTGCTTCATTCGAATTGTCACCATAAATCTCTATCTCCGCTACAGTTGGGTTCCCTCTTGTCAGCGTACCTGTTTTATCAAATACGATCGTATCCACTCGGCTGAAGTCATGGATCACTTCACTACCTTTAAGAAGAACACCATTGCGAGCTCCATTTCCAATTCCAGCAACATTTGAGACAGGTACTCCGATAACCAAAGCACCTGGACAGCCCAGAACCAAAATAGTGATAGCCAGTTCGATGTTTCGGCTGAACAGCCACACTACAAATGAGAGGACCAAAACAGCCGGCGTGTAGTATTTGGAAAAGCGGTCAATGAACCGTTCTGCTTCCGACTTGGAATCTTGCGCTTCTTCCACGAGTTCAATGATTTTCCCAAACGTCGTATCTTCTCCCACTCGGTCAGCTCGGATTTGAATGGTCCCATTTTCTAAAATCGTTCCGGCATACACTTCAGCGTCCGTAGTTTTGTTTACCGGTACAGGTTCGCCTGTGATACTGGCTTCATTAATATGCCCTGCTCCCGACAAGACTGTACCGTCTACCGGAATTTTTGCACCGGTCTTGACGAGCAAGACGTCGCCTTCATCTACATCGTCCACATCTACTTCTTCAAATCCTCCATCTTCCATTTGGCGCAAAGCACTTTCTGGTGCCATTTCAGTCAGTTCTTTGATCGCCGAACGTGTTTGGTTCAATGTGCGTTGTTCCAAAAAATGTCCGAATAAAAATAAAAACGTCACGATAGCGGATTCTTCATAGTTTTGGATCCAAAATGCTCCAATAACAGCGATGGTGACCAAGACATCGATGCTGACGACTTTTACTTTTAGGGCTTGGTACGCTTGAACGGCAATAGGAGCAACTCCCAAAATAGAAGCGATGATCAAAGCTCCTTCAGAAAGCCCCACATTTTCTAAAACAAAATGGCTGAAGAATCCAAATACGATCAACACTCCGCTGATCAATGTAAGATGGTTTTTCTTACTTAATAGATGCTGCTGCATGATTTTTTCCTCCTGTTTTTTATTGTTGAGTATAGTATAAGATGGTTTCTCAATATAATAATTGACTGCCATCAAGTTTGAGACATTAGTTTTCTATTTGAACAAAAAAACTCCAGAAAGAAAAGTCTCTATTTTCTTTCTGGAGTTTATATGATGAATCACACTTGATAAGCTTGGTCTGTTTCCAAAAGCATGTTATACACTGCTGCATACGTTTCACAGACATCGCCGGGAATGACATAATTATCTGTGATCTCACGCAATTGTGTAAATTCTGCATCCAAATCTGGTTTAGCAGAACCAGCTGCATGTGTTTTTTCATTGATTGCACTGAATAAATCCCGCACCTCAAACGCTTCGGGGTGGTTCTTGCCATGTGCACGAGTGATCGCTGCAGTGAACAGGTCTAATTTTTCAAAATTTTTGTTTGCTGCTTCATTGAATGTTGTCATGATGATACTCCTTCTTTCTTGATTGGATTCTTTTAAGCTGATTTCACTTTTGTTTTAAGAACTGGATAGCCCAAGTCTACGATCGCTTTCTCGATTTGTTCGATGGAAACAGTCTGTTCATCAAATTCCGTTTTCACTTTGCTGGAGTTGAACAATACTTTGACGCTTTCTTTATCGATCCCGTTCAATCCTTTTACAGCGTTTTCGATTTTTTGCATACAGCTTGGACAAGACAACGTTTCTAATGTAAGGACGGCTTTTGTCATGATGTATATCTCCTTTATTGTTTTTTGTAGTAGAGGTTTTCACTCCCTCTTCTTCTTTACAACTGTAGTATAGCCGATTTGTGAAGAAGGAAAATTGATGCTGGTCAAGTTTTGAAATCTGATCTCTAAAAAAGAAACGACCACCCAGAATATGCCTGGAAAGGCCGTTTCAAATTTTATCATTAAGCTAAAAAACTTAGTAGAGCTTGAATAGTTCCATTCTCTACCATGATAAATATCCCTAATCCAATAAACACAACAGGCACAATGATCCGTTCATATTTTTCAAGCGTTTCAGAGACAAAAGAAATTTTTGCTAATCGATAACTGATATAACAAAGAAGCGCAATCGAAATAGCAAATACAACTAGAGCTATTCCAATTTCTAGAACCGACAGAGCGGTAAAGTAAGGAATATAAATACCTAGATTATCGCCGCCCGATGCAATCGTTATTAAAGCAACCGTCCAGAACAAGCGGCTGGTTCCTCGAGACTCCAGCTTCTCAACCACTTCCTCCTCTTCTTCTTCCTCTTCACCCACTAAAGCAACTCGAATCCCTAAATAAATTGGAATCAGTCCAAGAAGCCCGATCATCCAATCTTGAGGAATAAAATTCAGTACATATGCAGCAAACAAACTCACTGCTACCAAGATTCCTGTTCCAAGATATTGTCCCCAATAAATATGACGGATTCCCTTTTTGGTATGACTTTGCGAAAAAATAATCAACAAAATAAATAAATAATCAATACTAGTAGAAATATAAACAGCTATGGCTGTAAAAACACTTTGTAACAAACTTGCTTCCTCCAAACTAAGATTTCATAATTTTATTTTCTGGTACATTGAAAAAAGCACGAATGATCGAATGTACTTCTTCATTCACTATAGAATAATAAACCATCTTTCCATCTTGTCGCGATATTGCCATTCCATGCTTTTTTAAAAATCGTAAGTGATGTGACGTTGTAGCTATACTGGCATCCAATATAGCTGCCAAATCACAGACACACATTTCCTTGTACGTTTCTAAAGCATAAAAAATTTTGATCCTAGATATATCTCCAAAGCATCTCCCTAACGCAAGTAAACTTGAAAAGTCTTTTTCGTCCAATATGCTTTTTACATTTTCTACTTTTTCTTTATGTAAGATATTCGTTTTACAAACCTCTATACCCATTATCCTCACCTCTCATTCAAATATCTATTTGAATGAATTATATCTTTTGGATTATCCTTTTGTCAATCGCCTCAACGTACCTGGTTTTCTTCTATCAGTCCTGAAAGACGTAACAAAAAAAGATCGTGCTGAAAATCTGTACGATCTTTTTTGTCCATCAAGTATTTCTCTATTGTTATTCCGCTTTACTGTAGCGGAGCTTGTCTTTGTATTTGACCATACTGTATGCTGAAAGCCATGCTGTGATTGGGATGATCAAAATAGCACCCGTCCCTGTATAAAAAATCGAAATCACTTCAGAAACGAATACTTTCGAATTTAAGACTTCCGCTAAAGAATAGCCTAAATCTTTGAACCAAATAATCAGCGCCAGATAACCGCCGATAAAAGCAAAGAACAAAGTGTTTGTCGTCGTCCCCAGGATATCTTTTCCAACCGTCATCCCGGATTTGAATAACTGGTACCGATCTAAAGTCGGATTGTGAAGGTAGATTTCGCTCATCGCAGAAGAAATCGAGATAGCTGTATCTGTTATTGCTCCGATCGTTCCCATGATGATCGTACAGATGATGATGTCGCCAAAATCAATCCCGACATAAAATGAAAATGACAGCAACTCTTCAATTTCTTCTATCCCAAATCCTTGAATTTTAGACTTCTCTACCAATATAAAAACAGCGAAGATCAACAAAATCAACGTAAGAATCGTTGAAACAAATGCCGTAAGAGATTTGAAATTAAATTGATTGATGTAAAACAAATTGATGCAGCTGATCAATACACATGCAATAATCGTCAAAAGGATCGGATTGATTGCTTGGTCTGTCATAAGGATAATAGTGATCAGCATGATCCCGAAGTTGAAGAACAAGGCCAGAAAAGAGCGCGTCCCTTTTTCCCCTCCAATCACTTTCATGAGGGCAAATAAAATCAGCGCCAACCAAATCAATGCATTCATTTGACCACCCTCCCCTTACGAATGAAGTAAATCGCTGTATAGATGCTAATGGGAATCGTTAAGACGATCCCGATGCTTCCTACTAGCGCCCTCGTCAACTCTAATGACAAATTCATCGATAGCGTGTAATTCACTGCCATGCCGTTTTTCAAATACAGCAAGATCATCGGGATACTACCGCTCACATAGGCAAAGAACAGCACATTGGCCATCGTCCCCATAATATCTTTGCCGATTTCTTTTCCAGAAGCTTTCAAGTCTTTCAAGGCGATTGCCTGATTTTTCTCCGTCAGCTCATACAGCGAGGAAGTGATCGTGATGGCAATGTCCATTGAGGCTCCTAGAGAACCGACCAGAAGACTGGCTAAAAACACCGATTGCGGATTCCTGGTGATAAAAGCCATCTCTTCGTACCGCAGTCCTTCTCCAGCTGTCAATTTAATGACCGCATAAGCAATCAGCAACGACGAGAATGTCCCTGCCACAGTGGCTAAAATAGCCGCATGGGTCTTTTTGTTGTTTCCGCTCACCAACAACAATGAAAAGACTGTAAAGAAAAGCACCAGTCCGCTGCAGATCCAGAATAAATTTACGTCTTCTCCCTCAGTGTAGTAATTCATCGCCATCATCAATACCAAAACATTGACGACTAAACTGATTAATGAATACAAACCACTCTTTTTCCCGACCCATAGGACCGTCACAATAAATAGCCAGGCAGCAACTACGATAAACGTATCTCGTTTAGCTCCTTCGATATTTCCTGTCAAATGCGTTCCCTCATCGTTTTGAATACTCACGAAGATTTTATCTCCCATTTGATATTCGTGGTCCGCCGCACCGGATGCGGAGTATTGGTTTTCCATTAGAATACGTTGCCCTTTATGGTCGCCGTTTTTGATTTCTCCGATCACCGTTTGATCAAATACTTGATCTGTATTGCTCAGGGAATCTACCATTTCTTCTTCATCCGTCACCGTAGTTTCTATCACTTCTGCTATCGGCTTGTCGTATAAGTAAAAGTTGTTTTGTACAAATAAGATGGATAACACCATACTGAGTAAAATTAATACATAGGTTATTAACGTTTTATTTTTCCATTTGATATTCATCAGAATACCTCCAATTGAATGAGTATCTCAGTGTAGCCTATCACTTTTCGTTCTTCAGAGACAACCTTTTTTTTAGCATTTTAGCCCCTTATTTGAAGGTTTCATCTGCTTCATGTAAGATTGATGTAGAGAGTACGGCAAGTTTTAGGATAAAAACAAGAAGTAGCTAATTAGGATGAGTGTTTTTACAGAGCAGCAAAAATTAACTATTTTAGAAGATCTTGTAGCTATTAATAGCGTCAACGAAAACGAGATCGAAGTAGCGGAATACCTAAAGAAATTGTTCGCAGAGTACGGTATCGACTCCACGATCGTTCCTGTTACAGAAACCAGGGTCAATTTGGTAGCGGAAATTGGGTCAGGATCGCCGGTATTTGGGATCTCAGGACATATGGATGTCGTCTCACCAGGGGATGTCTCCAACTGGTCGACAGATCCATTTGTGCTGACAGAAAAAGAGGGCAAGCTTTATGGACGCGGGGCTAACGACATGAAATCAGGACTGGCTGCTTTAGCCATCGCTATGATTGAATTGAAAGAAAGCAACACCTTAACGAAAGGTTCTGTCCGCTTCATGGCAACGACTGGTGAAGAAGTCGGCGGAGTTGGCTCGAAGAAATTATATGAAGAAGGCTACATGGACGATGTCGATGCTTTGATCGTCGCAGAACCCTCTCAAGATGTAATCGTTTATTCGCATAAAGGTTCCTTGAACTTCAAAGTCACTTCGAAAGGACAAGAAGCGCACAGTGCTATGCCGCATTTAGGTTACAACGCGATCGATCCACTAGCTGAATTCATTACTCGAGTGAACGCAGAAGTACGCGACCCGAGCCGCTCAAATGAAACGCTGGGCGAATTGATTATGAACTGCACGATCGTACAAGGCGGGCAGCAAGTCAACTCGATTCCTGAGGTTGCTGCTGCAGAATTCAACGTGCGGACGATTCCTGAATACGATACGGAAGAAGTCATTGCCAAATTCAATGAGATTGCTGAAGAAATCAACAAGCAAAAAGATGCTAAGATTCATGTAGAAGTCACAATGGCTCTGCCGAGTGTGTTCACAGATGGAAAATCTGAACTGGTAGAAATCGCTCAAGATTTAGGCGAGAAGTATTTCGGTGAAAAACCTGGAACGATTGGTTCTCCAGGAGTAACTGACGGATCCAACTTCCTGCGCTCTAAAGGCGACGAGTTCCCGTTCATGATGTTTGGACCCGGCTTAACTAAAATGGCTCACAAAATTGATGAGTACGTGCACAAAGATGTTTACTTGAAATTCATTGATTTGTACAAAGAAATGATTTTAGCATTTAATCAGTAAAATCACAGGCCCTAGATTAACTACGAAAATTTATCAAAATAGATAAGAGCCTGGGACAAAAGGTCTCTATAAAAAATGCATTCCCAAAACTACTGGAATATTCATCCAATAGTGGGAATGCATTTTTTCTTTTTATTTCATTGCTACTATAGAGATGGGACTAAATTTTTTGAAAAAACACTTTTGTCCCAGCTTCTTATTGTATTGTAAAAATAGTATTTTAAATTTTATTGTGTTTTTTTAAGTAGCTGGATAGTGAGAGTATTTCTAAAGAGTCATCTGTATTTTTATCAATGATATAATAATAATCTTTTTTATCAGTTCCCTTTATTATTTTAGATGCTGCAATCATTGCTTGAATGTATTCTTCTACTTCTTTTTCACTTAGTTCTCGATTAATTGATGCAATTATTTCTCCATTATCGGTTTTAATTTTAATAACGATATTTGTTTGTTCTAAATCTTTATTTGCTCTCAAAATTTTAGCATTACTATATTTAATTTTTTTTATAACAAAGACCAAGCCTTTTTTTAGAGCATCATAAGCAGCTGGCATCAATAAACCTCCTGCTACTAGATTAAACAAGTTATTGTTTAATATAATTTCTATACCATCGAAAATTGAATTTTGGATACCACGTTGCTCCAAGAAAAGTATGTTCATATTGTTTAATTCAAAAACTTGCTGTAACTCTTCCCTTTCTATGTCTGTAAAACACATTGAGCCATTAATTATAATTAATCCTTTTCGGTCTAACTTATCATCCATAAAGTCACAACTCCTTTTTCATTTTTAATAAAATACGTAACATTAAATAACATTCTTAAAGAAACTAGCTATATTTTCCTTAGAGAATTTCATCTCGGATTCGATTGTTATCAATAAATCAAGATTTTCTTTAGAACGGGTTAGTCCAACATACAAGTTAGCTGCAATTTTCCCTCCTATTTTCTGACCAAGGATATATGGAAAGATACTTGGCGTTACTATAAATAAACAATTTTTTTCCCCTAAACCTTTCACAGACTCTATGGACCTTACAATATATTTATCATTTTGAACGTTATTGGTTTCAATCTCTAAAGCTTTAAGTATTTTATAATACTCAGCTGGTTTTACAAATCCGTAAGGAAGTGTTCTTTTTATTGCATCTTCTGGCTTAAATTTATGAACGATTACTTGCTTTGTTAATTCATATGCTAAAGTACTGGCACTTTTTATTACCAAAATATCGCTTATCGGTTTTTCCTCTTTGCTTGAAATAACAATTTTTAACTCATTAAATAGATAGTTATCCATTCTTCTTGGAGCATGAGTGTCGAATCGTTCGTTTTTTTGGTGTATATACTTTAAGTCATAATTCTTTTTTTCGATAAATTTATGTAAGTCATCTATTTCAGATTCAAAATAATAATTAAGTGTACCTTGTCTTTTTTGAGGAGAGAATTGTTGTTCATTTTCTCCAATAAATATATTCGAAAAATTTAAATGACATTGCGGACATCTAAAAGATTCTTTAATATAAGTTACCTCTTGGGAGTATTCCCTTATTAATTCAGGAAGGCATCCCAGACCTTTTAAATCTTGTTTGGGGTCTCCTATTACTTCTACATATAAGCCTAACTCATCAAACTTCATCAGTATTTCTTTAAAATTTTTATCTATATCTTGCGCTTCATCTACGTATAAAGCATCAAAATACTTAGAGAATAAATCCTGAATATTACCTCTAGTTTCTTTGTGCTTTTTTCGGTCACCTGATTTTCCGCACATTACATATTTTGCTTTAGCGGTGAATGTATCTACATGCAAAAAACCTTTCTCTTCTAGTCTTTTAAGTTCTGAATTTTTAAATTTAGGTTTGTCACTTAGACTAGCATTGGAAATATGATGGAATTGTTTTCCATATAGAATAAAATAATAAGGATTTATCAGTTCTGAATTCAGAAAAGAATGTATTGTACTAACTTTGATATTTTTAGGAATTTCTCCATAATAGTTTTTTAACTTATCAATGATTGTGTTTACTGAAGAATTCGTAAATGAAACACAATAAATTATTTTACCATTATTTTTTAATTGCCTATCAATTATTTTCTGAGCTAATTTAGTCGTTTTTCCAGCTCCAGCTCCAGCAATTTTAATTTCCATACTTATCACCCTCTTCTTTAAACAATTTCAAGAGAATTAAGTACTAATGCAATATGTTGCGGTAATTCTACGTTACTTAACTCCTCATTACCTATATCTACACAAAATTGCAACATAATCTCAGCTTTAGCTGATTTCCACTTCTTGGATAACAACTCTGGGGTTTCAATATTTGACCATCCATACATAGCTTCAAAATATTTTTTTAAAATAGAAAAGTTATTACCTTGCATCACAATATCATCTTCTAATGTATAATTTACAGTAGTCTTTACGAAAATATTATCGTATGAATTATAAGCCTCATGCTCTTCTTGAGCTCTAGGTTGATTATCAAAATCCCTAATGATTCCTAATTTGTTATTAGTGTGTATATTTATTTTCAACCAAATATCGATGATTTTCTTAAAGCCTTTATGAAAAGAAATAATTTCTATATTTGATAGAGTGTTGTGCTTATTTTTTATGTAAGACTTTATCAATAATTCTTCCGATATTCCTTCTACTAAAATACAACGACTGGAGTAAAAAAGTTTAAATAAATCCAAGTTAGGATTTTTTGAAAGATAGTTCAATTTATTTGAAGTAAATTCTTCTATAAAAGCGTACCCCTTCCCTTCATTTATTAAAACGATATTCTTTAAATCTAGTTTATCTAAAAATTGTAAGCTATGAGTCGAATAAACTAATTGAAGATCTTTATTTCCACTAGCAATATTTAAAATAAAACTATTCATTATCTGTTGATTTTCATAACACAAATGGGCCTCAGGTTCTTCTACAGTTAATAAAGAATATAAAGAATTACTAGCTTCAATTAGCGAATTAATCATAACAAGTTGTAAAATAAGGTTTCTGTAACCTAAACCTTGTGAAGCTAGTGAAGATTCGTCGTACCCTAATCTTACGCTATTAAGTAAAGAAGTCATTGGAGGCATGTTAGGTAATATAGAAATTTTAGAAAAGAAGTCTTGGGCATTTTTTATTTCAGTATTTTCTTGCCAGTTTAATACTTCATCCATTCCCGATAATGATTTTATTTGTTCAAAAAAATTGGTATATTCGGACTCTATTTTAATCATAGAAGAAGTTGATAATTTTTTATTTAAAAGCTGTACTAATTGTTTTGATCCTAATCTTGTATTACTATTGGAGAATTCGTCTCTCTCAGCTTGTATAGAGTTATATTTTAATAGTTTCAAATTGTCATATGAAAGGTTTTTTTCTTTAAATGGAACGTAAATAGCATATGTATATAAACTAACTGGTAGTAAATTTAATTTTAATTCTTCTAAGCTGTTACCAGAATCAGTATTATTAATAACTTCAGCAACATGCTCCATTAACTCTTTCGAATTTTTACAAGTAAAACTATATGATAATTGGTATTGTGCTTCTCCTGTTTCTGAAAAACTAACAGCGAAATCCTTCATTGAATATGACTCAGAGTCTTCAACCGTAAATTCAATTGTAACTGTAATTTTAGGAATAATTGCTTCAAACATTGACAGCTCAACTTTTCCTTTAGAAAGAGCATCTTTATTACTTTCAATAAATTCATAATACTTATTTTTAGACTCATTACCAATGTCGGTCCAACTTAAATTTTTACTACTAGTACCTATCTCTTCTGATAACAAGGGCAACGTAAGCGCTCTTAAAAAATTGCTTTTTCCACTATTGTTATTACCAATAATCGCAGTAACTCCCATTAAACGTACAGAAACCTCGGTAAGATTTCTAAAGTTTTCAATGTATACCTTAGTAATCTTCAAAAAAATCCCTCCTTATTTCTTTTCCTGCATAATACCGTAAAAATAGTGTTTTGTAAGCTTTACCAATGAATATATTTATGGACTTTTACCTATACCGCAAAGTAATTCTTTCATCGTTAAAAATCACGGTTACTTAATACCAAAGTATGCAATTATTAATATTATTTTCTCAAAAACGAAAAAAGTTAGACGAGAAATATTTCGGTGAAAAGCCTGGAACGATTGGTTCTCCAGGAGTAACTGACGGATCCAACTTCCTGCGCTCTAAAAGCGACGAGTTCCCATTCATGATGTTCGGACCCGGTCTGACTAAAATGGCTCACAAAGTTGATGAATACGTGCATAAAGATGTTTACTTGAAATTCATTGATTTGTATAAAGAAATGATTTTAGCGTTCAACAAATAAAATATTTTATTATAGAAATGTTTGAGATAGCTAAAACCCGACCGAAGAATTCTGTGGTCGGGTTTGTGCTGTTAGATAAAAACTTTTTTATTCCTTCGGATAAAGATTCTAGTAAGTTTCTACTGATTGTTTAATTAACTCTTTTAAAACATCAATGTCGATATCCGCTAGTTTATTCACGTAGATACACGCCTTGCTTTTCGTATGTTTGCCAAAGTTTTCCAGCAGCTTTTCTCTTTCTTCACTTTCATACGCCAGATAAAGAGTGTGTTTCGCTTTTCTTGGTGAGAATCCCGCTAAAGGTGCATCCCCTTCATGTCCAGAGGCATACTTATAGTGATAGCTGCCAAAGCCGATAATACTAGGACCCCACATTTTTGCTTTATAGCCCGTTACCTCTTCAAAAATGTCCAGCAGCTGATAAGCATCCGCCTTTTTCTTCTCATTCTCTACGCTTTCGATAAAGTCGATCACACTATTGTCATTTTCTTTCATTTTCGGTTCAGCCATACAGTCACGCTCCTCTTCTTCGAATAGATTTAGTTCCATTATGGCACTTTAAAAGTACAAGTACAATTCTCTGAAAAAGAGCTTCCATAGCTATAGTAACAAATAGAATTTTTTAAAACATCATTTATTTAATCAACTGTTATGGTACACTTAGCTTAATTAAATTGTATCGTAACTGTTATATTTGAGGAGATGTAGGATGAAAAGAATAATAAGTCTTAAATGGATTTTCTTGCTTTTAATCGCCACTCTAGTGCTCTCACTGTCATTTTATTCACAACATCAATTGTATAAACCTTATACAGGCAAACCATTAACTATTGCTGTTATAGGAGATTTTCCGGAGATCAAAGAAGAACAAGTTAGTTTTGAGGAGATTACTTTTGATGATGTCATGAATAATGATTTCGATTCCTATGATGCGGTTTTTATCATGCCCGAAAACTTATCGCAAGCCAGTGAACATCAATACGCAAAAATTTACTTAGATTCTCCCATTCCGTTCTTTTTTATAGAGGCTAACAACCATATTCCATTTACAGAAGCAGATTTAGATTTTGACGATGATTCCTGGGAAGATTGGGAATGGACACCAGGAACGAGTTATGCCAGCGGATTCTATGCTGAGACTGCCGATAGTTCAACAGCTTGGGAATTTTATTTGTACGATGACGAAAATACAGATGAAAACATAAAAGCAGTCTATTCAGAAATATTCAGATCCATTGCAGAGCTTTGATAATACCCGTTTAAACAACTGATTAATCTATCAAAAACTCGAGGCTATTTAATAAGCCTCGAGTTTTTTTGCATCATTTAACACACAAAAGCGGGGAGCTAATGCTCCCCGCTAGATTAAACCTATTTATTTAATATTTGCAAAGTGTTCTAACGTTCCGACCATGTTGGCTACAAAACCGTACTCGTTGTCGTACCAAGCAACTGTTTTGACCAATTGACCGCTTTCGCCATCCATAACTTTCGTTTGAGTTGCGTCAAAGATAGAACCAGCCGGCACTCCGATAACGTCTGAAGATACGATGTCATCTTCATTGTATAAGAATGCATCCGTTGCAGCTTCTTTCATTGCCGCATTGACTTCATCAACGGTTACTTTTGTATTCAATACTGAGTACAACTCTGTCATCGAACCTGTAACAGTTGGGATACGGACAGCTGTACCATCAATTTTCCCTTCCAATTCAGGGATAACTTTTCCTACTGCTTTAGCAGCCCCTGTTGAAGCTGGAATCGCATTTTGCGCTCCGGCACGGTTTTTACGTCCGCCTGGCGAGTCTTGAAGCGCTTGTGTTGCTGTATAGGCATGAATTGTTGACATCAATGCACTATTGATACCGTATTTTTTGTTCAATACATTTGCCATCGGTGCCAAGCAGTTCGTTGTACAAGACGCTGCAGAAACGATTTGATCATCTGCATCCAACGAATCATGGTTAACTCCATAAACAATGGTTTTCGTGTTGTCTACTTCTGCTCCGGCAGCTTTTACTGGTGCTGAGATCAACACGCGTTTTGCTCCTGCATCCAAGTGAGCTTGTGATTTTTTCGCTGAAGTATAGAAACCAGTACATTCTAGAACGATGTCGATACCTAAGTCGCCCCAAGGCAATTGGCTCGCATCTTTTTCTTCGTATGCTTTGATTTCTTTTCCATCCACAATAATCGTGTCGTTCCCTACTTCTACCTCATAAGGGAAGCGTCCTTGAGCAGTATCGTATTTTAGCAAATAAACTAAGTCGTCATTATCCGTCAAGTCATTGATCGCAACTACCTCTAATTCTGTGTCCATTTCCAACATCCGGCGCAACGCCAAACGTCCGATACGTCCAAATCCATTAATCGCTACTTTTATTGACATGAATATTTCCTCCTTCTTTATTTGAATCTACTTTTATGGTAACTCTTCTGTAGATTAATTTCCAATTGTACGCATTGGTTATAGATTATTAAAGATCACAGGATTTATTATGAAGGCTTTCACGCCATACTTCTGAAATAGAAAAATACAGCTGAAATGATTCTTTATGTTTAGACACAAAAATGATTCTAAAACATTTGACGTTGGTAAATAAAAACGATGTTTCTTCGTTAATCGTTTCTTGGAGCAGGACATTACTGAGCCTAAGACAGCCAGCAGCATTATTGTTTTAGTTTATTCATCAAGTGAGGCTTCATTTCAAGTTCACTTGATGAATAAGTACAGTTTACTAGTCAAGTGAGAACTTAATTGAACGCCACTTAATAAATAAATCCATTTTATTCTTCAAGTCAGGAATTTTTCACTCCTCACTTGAAGAATAACCTTCATTTACTCCTCAAAAGAAAGCCTCTCATCACATTGAATAGAGCATTTCTCTAGAGGAAGGCGTTGAATGGTATAACCATATTCGAACATAAGCAAAGATGGCTGGTTTAAGTCCGGTCTCGCGGCTTTCCATGAACATACCCAAGACCGGAATAAATTGCTTTACCAACGTTAGAAAATAAAGAGACACAAAAATACACTCCAAAAATTTGATTTTCCCTCAACCATTTGGAGTGTATATTATTGTTTTTCTACTTTAAAACTTAGTAAAGCACGACATCTAACATATTGAAAGAAGAATTTTCCAACTTAATATCTTATTTGAATCAAGTCTATTCACTCAATGGTTGAGCTTCACCAGTTGTTTGGCTTAAGCCTTCATGAATTTTTTCAATGTTCCATTTCATCATATTGTAATAAGAATCGCCTGGCTCTCCCTCTTTAGCAATAGAGTCCGTGTAGATTTTAGTATAGATGGGAAGATCTGTTTCTTTTGAGACACGTTCCATACTTCGTGAATCCACACTTGTTTCAACAAACAGCACAGGTACTTCAGAGACTTCGATGCTATCAATAATAGTTGTCATTTGGTCAGGCGTACCTTGGCTTTCAGTATTGATTTCCCAAATATATCCTGCCTCTAGACCATATGCTTTGGCAAAATATTTAAACGCCCCTTCACTCGTCACCAGTAATTTCTTCTCTTCGGGAATATCATTGAAAGCAGATTGTGCTTGCGTATCCAGTTCGGTCAATTGTTCAACATAGGCATCAGCATTCGCCGTATAAGCGGCTTCGTTCGCAGGATCTTTACTAATAAATATTCGTTCGATTTCACGGACATATTGAATCCCATTTTGTAAGTTTAACCAAGCATGCGGGTCAGCTTGACTGTTTTGACCTTCACTGGTTAAATACAAAGGCTCAACCTCTTTGCTGACTGCAAAATAGTCTTCATCTTCAACTTTGTTCGTTGTTTCCATTAAATCATCAAACCAACCGTTCCCCGTTTCTAGATTCAAGGCGTTGTATAGAATGATATCCGCTTCTTCGGATTTTTGAATGTCTTCTGGTAATACTTCATGTTCATGTGGATCGGTACCAATGGGAACAATACTATGCATGTTGATCAGTTCTCCACCGACTTGTTCTGCCATATCTGCAATAATAGAATTCGTTGCGACCACATTCAACACTGCTTCATTCCCAGTACTGCTTTCTTCAGAGGTACTTTCTTGATTTCCACAGGCTGCGAGAATGAGTAAACCAAGTCCGACACTTACTAATTTACACCACTTTTTCATTATCTTTTCCTACTTTCTATTCATCATTTAGACTAATTCTTCACTATTTTTTTCCAATTTTCTACGAATCAATAAACCTTTTTGCGGAGCGAATAAAAATGCCATCACAAAGAATACGGCAGCAGTCAGCACGATGGTTGCTCCAGAAGCCAGATTATAAGAATAACTGAAGAAAAGACCGATAAACGAGCTAAACATACCAAAGAATGCGGATAAGCACATCATGATTTTCAAATTATTCGTTAATAGATAGGCAGTGGCTGCTGGTGTAATCAGCATAGAAATCACTAAAATCGTACCAACAGTCTGCAAGGAAACGACTGCCACTAATGTGAGCAAAAACATTAAAGCATAATGGAAAAATTTAACCGGTAAACCAGCAGCTTTTGCCATCACAGGATCAAACGAAGTCAGTTTTAATTCTTTGAAAAATAATAAGATAAAGATGAGCGAGACAATGGTCACAACAGCTGTTAACATCATGTCTGAGTCACGAACTGCCAGCACGTTACCAAATAAAATATGGTATAAGTCAGTAGCACTTTGCGCAAATGAAATCAAAATCACACCTAAAGCAAAGAAACTGCTAAAAACAATCCCGATCGCAGTATCATTTTTCAGCGTACTTTTCTCAGTAATGAAGCCTATAAGAACCGCCGTTAAAACACCGAAGAAAGAAGCTCCAATAACATAACTAAAGCCAAACATATAGGAGATGGCTACTCCAGGCAGAACCGCATGGGAAATGGCATCACCCATTAAGGACATTCCACGTAAAATGATAAACGAACCAATAATCCCCGCCACAAAACCAACTAATAAAGATGTAATCAAGGCATTTTGTAAAAATTGATAATTCGTTAAACCGTCAATAAAATTTGCAATCATTTTATTTACCTCCTGAAACTAAGTCAACAAAACTGGTACCATAAATAGCGCTTAAATTATTTTTCTTAAATACTTGTTCAACTGGGCCAGATGCAGATACCGTTTTATTCAGCATGATCAAGTGATCAAAATATTCTGTTACTTTGCTTAAATCGTGATGAACGATCACCATTGATTTGCCTTCGTCCCGCAATTTTTTCAATACTTTCACAATCACTTCTTCACTAACAACATCGATTCCGACGAAAGGCTCATCAAGAAAGAACCAATCCGGTTGTTGTGCAATAGCCCGTGCAATAAAGACACGTTGCAGTTGACCACCCGATAATTCACCGATTTGACGGTGACTATAGTCTTGCATATCTACCGTTTCTAGAGCTTCTTGAGCTAGTTGTTTTTCTTTTTTACCAGGGCGCTTTATTAATCCCAGTTTCGGATAGGTCCCTAGTAAAACCGTATCAAATACATTGATCGGAAAACTAAGATCCAGTTCTTGACGCTGCTCAACATAAGCAATATTTTTTTGAACCTGTTTTAGTTTTTTCTCTCCAAAAGTTACCGTTCCTTGATAATCAATCAGTCCTAATAAACTTTTTACTAATGTTGATTTACCTGCCCCGTTTGGACCGATAATTCCTGTGATGTGGCCAGTAGGGATGGTTAAATCAATGTCATATATGGCTTTGTTTCCTGCGTAATTAACGCTGAGGTTCTCTACTTGAATCATTGTATTGTTCATTTTATTTCCCTTCCTCATTTACGTTTTAGGTTTACCTAAACTTTATTTTAAGGTTAATCTAAAAAACATTTAAAGTCAAGCTTAATAAAGAGAAGAAGGTTTTGTTCCATATAGAGCTTGTATCCGTTGCAAATGAAAATATCATATAATATAAATTCCATTTGGTATTCACAATAGGACCTATTTTTGACATTGGTTTGTTTTTTTTAATGCGGTATAATAAAGACAAATGACATCAAAAGGAGTACTTAAATGACGCCAAGTAAAGAAGATTACCTAAAAACCATTGCGGGACTAGGCGGAGAAACAAAAATAGTGAATAATAAACAATTAGTAGAGGCTCTGAATGTAACTGCTGCATCGGTAACAGACATGAATTCAAAGTTGTTGAAAGAAGGCCTTATCACACGTATTCCTTATAAAGGCGTACAAGTTACTGAAAAAGGATTGCGTTTAGCTAATCAAGTCATTCGCAAACATCGAATATGGGAAGTCTTTTTGTTGGAAAAATTGGGGTATGATTGGAAAGAGGTACACGCTGAGGCTGATCGCCTTGAACACGCTTCTTCTGACGAGCTTATTGAACGGTTATATCATTTTTTAGGGGAACCAGAATTTGATCCCCATGGTGGTACTATTCCTGCTAAAGACAGTACAATTTCTACTACTCAGTCTCCTAGTTTGATTGAGCTTTCTCCAGGAGAATCTTTTGTGATCAAGGAAGTCAAAGATGACCAGGAGTTTTTGGAATATTTGACCTCTAAAAAAATCCAGCTGAGAGCACGATACACTCTCCTTTCTAAAGAAGCCTACGAAGGGGATCTCACTTTGAAAAGTGCGGATGGAAGCATCATTGCCGTCAGCAATAAAGCTGCTTTTAAAATTTATGTAGAAAAAAGAGAAACCTGATTTTAATTTCAGGTTTCTCTTTTTTTCAGATTGATTCTCCACCGTTTATACAGCAGGTTAGAAAAATCTTCCAATTTTTTATTCCACTCATTTTTGATCTGATCACTTAAACAAACCAGACCAAAAAGAAAGCGAGAGATACATGGAAGATCAAACAATTATAGCTGAAGGGAAACCCGCACTAAAAAATACACTTCAGTTTTTATGCACTCCGTGAGGGTCTCCTTTTAGTATTTATATCAGCTATTCATTTCTTGTTCATACTCTTCTTTCAATTTCGTCCAATAGACTTTATCTTCATTTGTTACTTCCCTTAGTACTCTGCATGGATTTCCTGCAGCTACGACATTATCAGGAAGACTTTTGGTAACTACCGATCCTGAACCAACAATCACATTATTTCCAATCGTAACACCTGGATTGATCACAACGTTGCCGCCTATCCAAACATTGTCGCCAATTGTGATGGGGGTCCCAAATTCTAGACCAGAAGTTCTTATTTCAGCATCGATCGGGTGTCCTGCAGTATAAACCCCTACTCTAGGACCAAATAACACATTATCGCCAATCGTGATCGGTGCAACATCTAACATGATGCAATCAAAATTGGCATAAAAATTCTCGCCTACAGAAATATGATCGCCATAGTCACATCGAAATGGCGGTTCAAAGTGGACTTTGTCTCCAGTTTTTCCCAATAGTTCTTTCAATAATGCCACTCGCTCCGCTGATTCGTCTACAGTCATTGAATTATACTTATGAAGAAGACGGCGGTTCCTCTGATTCATTTTTCGTAATTCGCTATCGCCAGTGTACAATTCTCCAGCAATCATTCGTTCTCTTTGCGTTCGCATACAGTATCCTCCAAGATTATTAGTTTTCCTTATTAAGTTCGTTCTATTTTATCCTAAAAAAATACAAACGACAAGGTTTCATCCAATCGCTGCCCTCCCACTGCATAAGTAGCTTAAGGGTGTGCAGTGAATAGTCAAGTCATTTAAAATGGCTGTTCTAGAATAAGCTTCAACCCCAATTCATTGAGACCCATTAAATAATATTCGGCTACATCATGATAAATTGTTACCTTTGCCAAATACCCATAAGGGAAAATTTGAGTGATTCTTGCGGAAATCTCAGCCCATATTTCGGTTGTAATGAATCGATCAACATCAAAAATCACTACTTCATGTGGGTCATACATACTAATGATCGTACGAAGGGATTGTTCCACAAGCCCTGCTGCTTTTGACCGATTTACTACGGGAAAGTGCACATTATCATAGTAGGATAGATGTTTCAGTTCACCACTTAAACCATTGGCACCACAGAAAATGCGATCCTGAATGACTACCGCTGAACCTGGAGGATAATTTTCTAGACAATACAATCCAGCCACGATTTCTTCAGTGCTGTTTTCCTTTGCGAATCCATAAGTTGCTGCGTTAATATCATTCTCTATAATAACCGGCAAATCGGTCATGTCTTTTAAGCGGGCTCGAATATTGATGCCTTTCATAGAAGAAAAATCCATAATCTTAAAATTACCATCCATTTCAACACCTGGAATACCAATGACAATAACCGATATCTTCGAATACTCGTTCAGGAGTTTCTTTATTGCATTCAATACGCTATCCATCGTGTTTTCTGTTAAATGAACCGTTTGGACTACAATGCACTCATGGCGCAAATTAGATACCCTTAATAAGGCTGTTTGCTTTTTATCGGTCTCATAAAAACGGATGGTCAAAATAGTTTTGTAGTCTTTGTTTAACTGATAGACCATTGCTTTTCTGCCACCTGTAAAGACAGACTGTTGGAGAGAAACAAGCTCACCGGCCGCTATCATTTCACTAATCAATTTATTGGTCGTCACTACACTTAAAGACGTCAGACGTGCAATTTCAGTTTTCGTTAAGTCGTGCTGCTGCTCCATAAATAATTTGCGGATAGCTTGGACATTGTGTTGTTTTAAGTCATTAGGTTTTTGCGATTTCATGCTCTTCCCCTTTCCCATAATGATGCATTCGTTTAGGATTGAAATCCGGTCTTGTCTTCTTCAGTAATTTCTCGAATGACCTTACACGGAACACCTGCAGCGATTACACTGGCTGGGATATCTTTATTTACCACACTCCCCGAACCAATAATGGCATTTTCTCCAATGGTTACCCCTTGATTGATATGAACACCTGCACCAATCCAGCAATCCAGACATTGTTTCCAATGGTTACCTTTTTTGCATAGCATCCGCCAGCCACGCGTTCTGCGGCATCAAGGGCATGATTGGATGTGTAAATGCCTACTCTTGGTCCAAACAAAACGTTGTCTCCAATTTCGATTTTGCCGCCATCTAACATCACACAATCAAAATTGGCATAGAAATTATTTCCGATCGAGATATTGAAACCAAACTCACATCTGAAATTGGGCTCAAAATGAACCCCTTCTCCAACAGACGCCAATAATTGTTTTAACATTTCTTCTCTAATTTCTGATGGTTCACCGAAACTGTCATTGTATTGATTTGTCAACAGCACTGTTTTTTCTCTAGCTTCTATTAATTCTTTGGTTAGATCATTGTACATCTCGCCACTTAACATTTGTTGTCTTTGTTCTTTTAATGTCATGACACTCACTCCAGACTGCCTCCATTATAACAAAGAACTCTCTCTGTATTGTATCTTATTATTCAATTCAAACGCCATCAATCTACAAATTATTCTCTATCCTTTTTTGTCTAATCTATTGATAAAGCTTCAAAACCAAAGTGGAGTTTAGCCTATTTGCTTCGTAATCCAGTATGAATTTTCGTATTTTTTTCATAGATCTGCTATCCTTTGTGACCGCCGACCAGTCCGCTTCGTTGGATCGCTGTGCCTCCCTTAGTCAGGCTGCTGGCATGGACTAAAGAACTAAATCCATACTTTTCTCGAATTCTGTCGATGACGACTTCCAACTCTTCTGTATGGATGGTTTTTTCAGGAGTTTCAAACAAGTTCAGTTGCAGCTGTTTTTTATACGCTATTTTTCCGCACCGGATCGCTAATTGACGTACAGGTTGATTGTTGTAATGCGTTCGAAAAATCTGTAAACAGGTTTCGATGATTTTAACGTTTGAAGAAGTGGGAAAGATCTTCATTTGGCGGCTGAAGCCTTTATCTAAAACGTCCTTGGAATAGCTGACGGATAAGTGGATCACTCCCGTTTCTGCATGATGTTTCCTTAATCTGGCCGCCACTTCATCGGCCATTTCCCTGATAACCACTTCAATTTCATACTGATTGACATAATCTCTTTTTAAGATCTGGCTTTTGCCGTACCCTTTTGAATGAGGGGTGTATTTTTCGGACAGCACACTATGATCTATTCCATGAGCATGATAAAAGAGCTGCTCGCCAATCACTCCATGAACGCGTTTCAGCGCATCCACATCATATTGAGATAAGCTGTACACCGAATCGATCCCTAATCGATACAGATTCTTAGCCGTATTTCCCCCGATCCCCCACATATTGGTGATGGGATGGATCTTCCAAAGCTTTTCCGGAACATCTTCATAGTGCCAAATGGCTATTTGCGATTGAGTTCTTTTTGCTTCATTATCCAAAGCTAGTTTAGCTAGTAAAGGATTATCTCCAATACCGATCGAGGTCACTAATCTCAATCGTTGAAAGATGGTTTTTTGGATCTGTTTAGCTATTTCTTCGGTTGACCCATAAAGAGCGTGTGAACGGGTAACATCTAAGAAACTTTCGTCGATACTATAGATATGAATATCCTCTTCTGCAACAAATTCTTTGAACAAGTTGTTGATCATCAGGTTAACTTTTATGTACAAGGCCATTCGAGGTTCGACAATTTCGATTTTTGAATGCACAGGAATTTCAAAACGCCTAGAACCCGTTCGAATACCGTATTCTTCTTTGACTTTCGGCGAAGCAGCCAATACAAGCCCGCCTTCCAGATCCGGGTTGCTCATTACGACGATGTAAGACTCTAAGGGATGTATGCGTCTTTTAACAGACTCTACTGAAGCAAAAAAAGATTTTACATCAATACACAGAATATCGCGTCTTGGCTGATAAGAGTAATCCATTCTGATCATGATTCACATCTCCTTGTTCATTCCGTTTTTTTTACACCCTAAACCACTTTGGAGTTTCTGTCTTCTCCACATTGCGGATCAATTCTAATTCACAAACCACTAACCCAGCATCAATCGTTTGGACATAAATACTGTTCTCATAGTATCCGCAAACAACCCCTACAAGATCTTCCTCATATTGGCCATTGAACAAGCAGTCCAGCTGAATCGCTATTATTTCTTTCCGGCTAAATGAGTCGTCGATCAACGAGTAGATTTCTTCCGGAGTCTGTTTCTCTTTTTCTTCAGTGGTGTTCCCCTTGTTTTTTTTCTCTTCTTTTAACAGTTCCGCATGTTCAGATAGAATCAGACCTTGCCACTTGGCCATTTTTCTATCTACATAGCCTGAAGTATTGGGATCGATCACTCTATTATTCTCTTCCGATTTATCGTGCATGTCAGACACCGCCTTGTTCTCTTTTAAACCCATTATACGAACGCTTGTTCGATTTGTAAAGAGATACTCTTTTTATTTGTTCCAAAATCAACCTTAAAGAACACGACAACCAATGAATAAGTTCCCCTACTCCATTAAAAAATGCCGACTTCTCTTCAAGAGAAATCGACACTCAGCTTATTCTATATTTAGTGTGAGGCTTTTGGTGGTTGGCAAACGCACATTTACGTTGATGATTGTTTTTAAGTTTCTTGAACGTTTTTTTCAACTCTATTGCCGCAGTGTGCTTCATGAATACTGTATTTGAACCTTATCTAATTCATTAGACAACGGTTTCTGTACTCTCAGAGTAATCCAGTGCTGATGAACCATAGTCACCCGTACTAATCCGTATAGCATTTTCCACATCATACACAAAAATCTTCCCATCTCCGACTTGGCCGGTATAAAGAACCTTGCGTGCTGCTTCGACTACGCTTTTTACCGGAACACTGCTGACGATGATTTCGATGCGTGTTTTAGGCAATAAATTTGTGTCCACTTCCGCTCCTCGATAATAAGTGGTATGCCCTTTTTGCATCCCATAACCATAAACTTTTGTAACCGTCATTCCAGTGATACCAATTTTGTTCAACGCATCTTTCAGTTCTTCAAATCTATCTTCATTAGCAATAATATCGACTTTGGATATTTTTTCTTCATTTGAAATAGCTCGTCCCAATTTTGGTAATTCAATTTTTGTTGTTGTTGCTGTACCTTTTTCCTCGAAATCTGTCTCTCCATAACTCATTCCCGCAAATGCCAGCTCAACATCTTTTGGCTCCTTATTCATTCCTCGAAATACAGGTACTTGGCCAAAAGGCACAGTTACAAAATCTCCATAACTGGATTCTAAGCCGTGTTCTGAAACATCCATCCCAGCAATTTCTTCTTCTTCGCTGACTCGCAATCCAACGGTTTTATCAATGACAAGGAAAGCTATTGTCATCGTTACAATCACCCACAATGCAACTGCCGCAACTCCAAGTATTTGTACACTAAGCAGTTCAAAGTTTCCGCCATACAGAATTCCGCCATCGACAGCGAATACTCCTACCAAAATCGTTCCCAAAGCCCCTGCTGTTCCATGAACCCCAAAAGCGCCAACCGGATCGTCGATTTTGGCTTTATTTTCTACAAATTCCAAACCGTATACCAAAGCAATAGAAGAGAGCGCCCCGATGGCAACTGCTCCGACTGGCGAGACCACTGTACAACCAGCCGTGATCCCTACAAGTCCAGCCAGTGATCCGTTCAACGTCATTGAGATATCAGGTTTACCGTACTTCATCCAAGTGATCGTCATAGCTGTTAACGTCGCTGTTGCAGCAGAAAGGTTTGTATTTAAAAAGATGGTTCCGATCAAAGCCAGTGTCTCATCCCCTGTAGCTGATACAGTAGATGCACCGTTAAATCCAAACCAAGCAAACCAAAGAATAAAGACTCCCAAAGCTCCCAGTGTTAAACTATGTCCAGGAATGGCACGTGCTTTTCCATCTTTGTCATACTTGCCGATACGGGCACCAAGTATTTTCGCCCCAATCAAAGCTGAGACACCACCTACCATATGAACAGCCGTTGAACCTGCAAAATCTATAAATCCTAATTCAGACAACCACCCGCCGCCCCAGATCCAGTGACCAGAAATTGGATAAACAATAGTTGAAATAATCAACGTATAAATCAAGTAAGAACTGAACTTTGTCCGCTCAGCCATTGCTCCTGAAACAATTGTCGCTGCAGTTGCAGCAAAAACTGTCTGAAACATCAAAAATACATACCCTGGAATCGTTGAATCGTAATTTCCTTGCACGAATAAATCAGGCGCTCCGATAAGCCCTGCGACACTTGGCCCAAACATAATTCCAAATCCAATGATCCAATACATCAAAGACCCTAATACAAAATCCATCAAGTTCTTCATAATAATATTACCTGCATTTTTTGCCCGAGTGAACCCTGTCTCTACCATCGCGAATCCTGCCTGCATAAAAAATACCAATACCGTTCCTATCAAAACCCAAAGCGTATCTGTTGCTTCAAACATTTGCAACTCCTCCTATTCGACTAGCTGTTTTTATAACATGTTATAAAAACTAACACCAAATAACGAAGATTGCAATACATTTCATTGAATTTGTTAAAATAATTCTCTAAACCTCACCTCGCATGTCAGAACATCTCACATCAAATATGGTATATTCTAATATTACGATTAAATTATTTAATAAAAACCTTAATTAATACGTTTTTATATTTGACGGCTAACAATTATCTATTATTGGTATAGTCTATTATTTTATGAAAAAAGAATAAAAAACAGCCAAACACTAACTCGAACAATATTAATAAAAATTAATATTATATTCGTATTTTAGATATAGCTAATTTTCGTTTAAAATAACCCAAACAAAAAACAGCACATATCCCTTTTGTCGCTAAGGAATATGCCCTGTTTTTATGGATAAAGCTCCGTCAAACATTTTCTGAGTTTCTGCTATGCCAGTTTCTGACTAAAACAGACAAGGTAAAACAAATCAGGAAATACACTAACGCTAAGAAAGCATAGATCATAAAGACTTCTGATGTTTTAGTGACTTTTCCTAAAATCACTTGTCCGCTTCGTGTAAATTCTATGATTCCCAACCCAGCAAGGAATGACGTATCTTTGATGGTAGTGATCACTTGCGACAACAAAGACGGAATGACTTTTTTGAATGTTTGCGGCAAGATGATATACCACAAGGTTTGGAAAAATGAGAACCCTTGAGAATGAGCGGCTTCAAATTGCCCTTTTGGTATCGCGTTTAATCCTCCCCGAACGATCTCGGCCACTACTGCAGCGGTATACAGGAACAATGCAAATGACCCTTTCAATAAGATCGTACTTCCTGGAATCAAGAAGGCGCAACCCAACATCCACAGCAGCAACGGCGTATTGCGAAACAACTCAATATAGAATCCGGATAATTTGCCGAAAAACTTTCTTTCATAGTTCCGCACTAATCCTAAAAGAGTTCCGAATAGGATGGAAAGAATCACTACCCCTATAGAAATCAGTAAAGTCGTTTTTAAGCCGTCCAGTAAAAAAAGTACGTTAGGCTGAGTAAAAACGGTTTTTATAGACTCGATCATTCCATCACCTCCGGAATATCCACTACTACGGAATCATTTTTCTTCAATTTCTCTTCGTATTTCCGAGAGAAAGTCGCCAGCGGGAAGCACAATAAGAAATACAGCAGCCCCGCTACGACATAAGCCGGTCCGTAGTTTAACGAATAAGAAGCGTAAGAATCAGCTGCATACATCAAGTCCGCTCCAGCGATGATCGCCAATACGGAGGTATTTTTGATCAAATTGACCGCTTGGTTCGTTAATGGCGGCAATATACTTTTCACCATTTGCGGCAAGATGATGTAGCGCATCGTTTGAACGTAATTGAACCCTTGAGAATAGGCGGCCTCATGCTGGCCTTTAGGCATTGATAAAATACCGGCCCGCACGACTTCTCCTACGTATGCTCCATGATACAGCCCGACACCTACTACCCCGATCGTGAATTCACTCAACACTAAACCAGCCATAGCCAAACCGTTGTACATGAAGAAAATCTGAATGACCAGCGGGATGTTTTGGAAAATCTCCACGTACACCCGAGCGATAGAACGCGGCAGCCAGCTTTGAGCTGTGGAAAGAATCCCAACGAATACGCCTATCACCAAAGACAGCAGCAAGGCTAAGACAGCGATTTGAAGTGTCCTTAAAAAACCAGTCCCAATACTGTCAAAGTTTTGAAACAGAGCCTCCCATCTCCAAAGAGCGAACGGATTTGTACTGTTCATTATTCATTCAGTCCCCACTCTGAAACCAATCCATCAAGAGTGCCATCTTCTCCCCATGTAGTGATCAACTCATTTACGTGCTCTGCCAATTCTGTATTTGATTTCTTCGTTGCAATTCCATAATCTTGAGTCGCAAAACGATCTGGTAAGATCACAGTAGAATCATCCAAATAACCAGCCAAGATCGATCTGTCCACACTGAATGCATCTACACGACCAGAATCTAAAGCCGCTTTGATTTCTGGATAAGTTGCGTACTCTGAAAAGTCCATCGTAATGTCGTATTGTTCAGCTTCTGCTTTAATAGCATCGGCTGTTGTTGAACTTTGCGATACTCCAATAGTTGCTCCATCCATATCTTTCAAGCCTTCATAATTCTTATCTTTTTTCACCAGCAAACCAACTGCATCTTCATAATAAGCTTCAGTAAAGTTGTAAGTTTCTTTACGTTCATCTGTTACTGTAAAGGTAGCGATGATCATATCAACTTCGCCGTTATCCAATAATGGACCACGTGTTTTTGCTGTAACTGGCGTCAACTCGATAGCGTCTGGGTCACCTAAAATATCTTCCGCTAATTTTTTCGCAATATCGATTTCAAATCCTTCGATCTCACCTGTCTCAGTATTTTTCAAGCCGAAGTTCGGAACATCTTCTTTGACTCCTACTTTCAATACGCCTGCTTCTTTGATGGATTCAACGGTAACTTGATCCGCACCGCTTGTCGACTCAGTTGCTGAACCTTCATCTGACGAACAAGCTCCTAAAAATAATAAACTGGACAACATCAATGTAGCAAATAGATTTCTTTTTTTCATCTCTTTTTCCCCCTAATTATCCCTGTTTTATCTTAAAATTTTGCTTAAAAATTCTTTCGTTCGTTCATGAGTCGGATTATCGAAGAAATGTTCCGGAGTCCCTACTTCCAAAATCGTCCCTTCATCCATAAAAATAACTCGGTCTGCTACTTGCCTTGCAAATCCCATTTCGTGTGTCACGACGACCATCGTGATATTCATACTCGACAACTGGATCATAACATCCAGCACTTCTTGCACCGTTTCCGGATCTAAAGCTGAAGTCGGTTCGTCGAATAAAATGATTTTCGTTTCTGAACAAAGGGATCTCGCGATAGCGACCCTTTGCTGTTGTCCACCTGATAAAGTGGACGGATAAACATTGGCTTTCTCTCTCAGCCCTACGATATCTAAATACTTATAGGCTGTTTCTTCTGCTTCTTTTTTAGATTTTTTTTGCAGCTTTATTGGACCAATCGTCAGATTTTCCAACACCGTCATATGCGGATAGAGGTTGAACTGTTGAAAAACCATTGCAGAAGAATTGCGTACAACTTCTAATTTGTTTTTTGCAGTCACTTGTTTGCCTTCAATAAAAACTTCTCCTGATGTCGGTTCCTCAAGGAAGTTCATACATCGAACAGTCGTACTTTTACCAGAACCCGAAGGCCCGATAATAACGATTTTCTCCCCTTCCGCCACCTCTAGATTGATATCTTTCAGTACATGGTGGTCTCCAAAATATTTATTTACATTTTGCAGTTTAATCAACGTTGCCTCATCTCCTTTTGCAAAAAAATATGAACATCTCATTATTTTGAAGTATTCATGCACTATTCTCTAGTACAAATTAAAAGTATAATGATGTTTTGATGAGAAATCAATTAAAATGTGCAATCGTTGTGTAATATTATCTTCCATGAAAATGATAGTTAGTCTTTTTTATGTCTCAAAAGCTTATTCTAAAGCCACTTTTTAAAATTAGAGAACGCTCATTATTTTGTCATTAATTAGCAAAAAAACTTATTTCCTTTTGTGAATAGGAAATAAGTTTTTCTATAATAATTTTTAGTTAAAAAGGTATTTAAAAGGTATTTAAACTCATTGATCCAGAAATTTCAAGAAAATATTGACTAGGACAAAAGATTTCCTAAAAAATACACTTCTAAAATACACTTCTAAAATACTGATTATTTTATTCAGTTGTTTTAGAATACATTATTCTATATTTCTATCAAAACATACAAAAACAGAACTATTTTTTCACAACATTACTTTTATGTCTGAGTCTATTTTTTTATAATTTGATATTCTTCTAAACTAAACTTTCATTAACTTTTTCTTTTTCTGCCATCAACATAGATAACTCTGGTTTTTTAAACACATTATAAATTTTCTTACTAGACATTATCATTCCCATAGTTTATTTTGGATAATATTCTTGTAAATACTCAAATGCATCTAAAATTAGTTTAAACCTATTTTCATCTCCATTAATTGAATCAGGGTGATATTTTTTTGCCAATTTTTTATATTGAACTTTGATATCATCGTAAGTAATACCATTTACACTTTGAAATTCCATAACTTTTAAATAGATATCAAAACTGTTAATATCGGCACTATGATGATTAGATTCCTTATAATAAAGATTTTCAAGATTGTCAACGTAATGGTTTAATCTTTCATATGCATTTTGAATAAATTTTTCTCTGACTTCTTTTGGCATATTTGTATAATCTGTTAGCGTTCTATTCAAATTAATCTCATTGAATAACAATGTTGCTGCACATTCAAGAAAAAAGCGATTGCCAATAGCCTCTTCATCAAAAATAGCATCTTTGGTCATATTTGAGATATCCTTTAAGACAGAAGCAGCACTTTTTTTATTGGTTACTTTTCCTCCAACTTGAATACCATTAACACTAATATTATTAAAATACATTTTCTTTTGTCCTTTTGTATCATAATGTTGTTCGATGGCATACTCAATTAGAAACTTTTCGTCTCTTAAACTATGCTTTCCCGTTTCCATAAATAAGAAGTATTCATCTCCTTCTTGTGATCTAATTAATGCAGACTTCCCTGAAATTTTCCATAGTTTCTCATTAAAAATAGTATTGTCATATGTAAAAAAATATCTTCTTGTTTGAAAGAAGCATCTTCCCTATCTTGATTTGAGTAATTTTTATTTTTAGAAGAATTATAATTTTTTTTGTCAAACAAGTCATTTAAATCAGGTGAAGGAAAATCCTTCATTAATACATCTTTCTTATTAGAATTTCTAGATGAAAGAAACAAAATAAATGCTATTACTACAATTAATTCCATGTTTTTACCTCCTAATATTGTAACGAAATTTATATTCTCTAATAATTTTCTATAGTTTTAATAACTGTCTTTAAATTTAAGTTGTTCTACCTCATTAAAATTAAACTAGTTATATTAGTGAATATTATAGCACTTATTAATTAATGTCTACTGAATAATAAACTATGCTTATTCTGCTGCCTTTTACAACTAATGATTGATATAATAGATGCAAGGGTTTTTATAGGATGTTAAACAAAACCTTGCACTTTTACTGAAATGAGGACAGAAACATGTATAAATCACAACCGTATTCACAAATCGCTTTCGAAGACTTCAACCAACCAATGGGACTAAAAATGAAC